>JAKSPR010000301.1 GCA_024404655.1 Clostridia bacterium
GGTGGTCGAGCCATGCGCCGGGGAGACGGCAGGCCTTCCGGCCGCGGTTGACGCAGATGATGACAGCATCCTGTCCGCTGCCTCTCCGGAATGCGCAGACGCCGTCTTTTGCGGTGAGCAGGCGGTAAGCGCCGTCAGCAAAACAGGGTCTGAACGTCTGCCGCAGGGTGCCGAGCTTCCGGTACCATGCAAGAAGCTCCGTATCCTCTTTTCCCCACGGATAGGGACGGCGGTTGAAGGGATCGCGGTAGCCCTCCATACCGGCCTCATCGCCGTAATAGATACAGGGGATACCGGGCAGGGTGAACTGCAGGAGGGCGGCGAGCTTCACGAGGGTTCTTCCCTTTCTGCGTTCCTCCTCTGTCATGGTGACATCTGCGATTTCGTCGTTATCCCGGTCGCCTGCGGGTTCTGCGGCGAGGGCGGTTAAAATCCGCTCGGTGTCATGGGTGCCGACGAGGTTCATGAGGGTTGCGGTACTGCCCTCGGGATAATGACGGGTGATGGTTTCGACGGTGCGGGCCAGTTCTCCTGCATCACCGTCCTTGATATAGGAGATGATACCCTCCCGGAAGGGATAATTCATGACGGAGTCCAGCTGTCTGCCGCGGAAATAGCGGCGGCGGTGATCGTAGGCGATCTTATTGGATGCGTCCTCCCAGACCTCACCGTAGATCATGGCTTCGGGGTTCTCCTTTTTGACACGGATGCGGAGATCGCATAGGAAGCGCTCGTCCAACTCATCAGCCACATCCAGCCGCCAGCCGTATACGCCCATGCTCATCCATTTTTGGAGGATTCCGCCCTCTCCGCAGATGTAATTGCGGAAGTCTGTGTTGCCGCTGTAAACGCCGGGGAGGACCTTAACGCCCCACCAGGATTCATAATCATCGGGCCACACCTTGAAGCGGTACCACGGATAATAGGGGGATTTTTCGGACTGATATGCGCCGACGCCGGGGTATGTCCCATAGCGGTTGAAATACACGCTGTCGTCACCTGTATGGTTGAAAACGCCGTCGCAGATCACGCGGATGCCGTGTTCCTCTGCAGCGTCGAGCAGCGCTTTCAGGGCCTCATCGCCGCCGAACATGGGGTCCACACGGGAATAGTCGCCGGTATCGTATTTGTGGTTGGAATATGCCTCGAAAATGGGGCTTAAATAGAGAATATCCACGCCGAGGGAAGCAAGATAAGGGAGCTTATCTTTCACGCCCCACAGAGTGCCGCCGAAAAATTCGTTATTCTCCACCTGTCCGCCGGGCATCTTTGCGTGCTGGGGAACGCCGTGATACCAGTCATCGTTTTTGAGCACGTTGTCTTTTACGGGCATGACGCGGTTTCCTGCGAGCACATCGTCACCGGGATAGAAGCGGTCCACAAAGATATGGTACATGATGCCGCCGCGGATGGCGCGGGGAGCATCGGCGTGATCCTCCTGGATCAGGAGCTGGAAAGCATGAATATCGCTGTCCTCAAAGCGGAGAACCGGGGTGAGGCCGCTCGGAGTTTTGGCGAGGATGCAGTGACCGTCCCTGGTTTCGCACTCGAAACGGTAGTAAAGGAGTGCGCTGTTCTCGCCTTTTGCGCAGAGGGTCTTTGCCTCAATGCGGACGGCGAAGACCTCGGTTCCGTAGGTTCCTGCGGTGGGAAGGGGTTCCGCATCGAACCAGAGAACGTCTCCCATATCGTCGCAGAAGACGCGGAGACGACCGTCGGCGGGTTCAAGGGCTCTTGGGAGGGCGGCATAGAAAGTCAGGGTATCACTGTATCTGCAGACATCGCGGTCAAGGGGACCGTTCTGATCTGACACGGTGAGGGCGAGGGTGGTCTCATGGAAACCATTGCCCCGGATTTGTTCTGATACAGAGAAAACCGGATGGGATCCGGTTTTCTCATTGGTGTTATTCTGTTTCATTTGCGTGTCCGTTTACTGCTCGGTCTTCTTGGTGGATTTCTTTGCAGAAGGCTTCTTTGCTGCGGGCTTTTTTGCTGCCTTTGCAGCCTCTGCCTTGGCATTTTCTGCCTTTGCGGGGCGGCCGCGCTTCTTTGCTGCGGGAGCTGCTTCGGGCTCGGTGACAACGGGCTTGGGAGCGGCGGCAGGAGCAGCAGTATAGACGGGTGCGACTTTGGCAACAGGTGCCTGGATGGGCTTCATGTGCCAGATATTCTTTGCGTACTCGGTGATAGCGCGGTCTGCGGCGAAGATGCCGGCGGACGCGGTATTGACGAGGGACATCTTTGCCCACTTATTGCGGTCTGCGTAGTCCTCGGTCATGCGGTCATGGACCTGCATATAGGATTCGTAGTCAGCGAGGCACATATACGGGTCTGCGATGCCGCGGCCGATGACGAGATAGTCAACGAAATCACGGTAGGAGTTGCCGTTGAAGCCATAGGTGAGGGAATCAACTGTGCGCTTGAGGCGTTCGTTCTTGACGTAGTAGGATGCGGCGTTATAGCCGTTTCTCCAGAGCTCTTCGACCTCGGGGGTAGTGAGGCCGAACAGGTACATGTTATCGTCACCCACAGCCTCGTGGATCTCGACGTTTGCGCCGTCCAGGGTACCGATGGTGACGGCACCGTTGATCATGAGCTTCATACAGCCGGTACCGGATGCTTCCTTACCTGCAAGGGAAATCTGCTCGGAGATATCGGCGGAAGGGATGAGAACCTCGGCCTGGGAGACGTTATAATCTTCCATGAAGACGACGCGGAGCTTTTCTCTGATGCGGGGATCGCGCTCGATCTCGGCGGACAGGTCGCAGATCATCTTGATGGTGCGCTTTGCCATATCATAGCCGGGGGCAGCCTTCGCACCGAAAATGAAGGTCTGGGGGGTGATATCCAGATTGGGATTATCGCGGAGTTCATTATAGAGGGTAATGATACGCAGAGCGTTGAGCATCTGGCGCTTATACTCGTGCAGACGCTTGACCTGCACGTCGAAAATGGATTCGGTATTCAGGCGGATGCCGGTGCGGTTCTGCACATAAGCGGAGAAGCGCTCCTTGGCCTGTGCCTTGATCTTCAGGATCTCATCGAGCATGGCGGGATCGTCCTTATAAGCGAGGAAGTCCTGCAGACGTTCGGGATTCTTATGGTATGCGGTGCCGATGGTGCTGTCGAGCAGGTTGGCAAGGGGCTCATTGGAATAATTGAGCCAGCGGCGGTGTGCGATACCGTTGGTGACATTGGTGAACTTTGCGGGGTTATACTTATAGAAGTCGTGGAAGACGGTCTTGGTGAGGATATCACTGTGGAGCTTGGAAACGCCGTTGACGGTATGGGAGCCGATGACGGACAGGTTTGCCATGCGGACAGCGCCGTAGCCGATGACAGCCATGCGGGAAATTCTGTCCCAGTCACCGGGATAGCATCTCCAGAGGTCTTCGCAGAAGCGGCGGTTGATCTCCTTGACGATGGTGTGGATGCGGGGGAGCTTGAGGGCGAAGAGGTCTTCGTTCCATGTCTCCAGCGCCTCGGGCATAACGGTGTGGTTGGTATAGGAAACGGTGCGGATGACGACGTCCCATGCCTGTTCCCAGCCGTAGTTATAGATATCAATGAGGATACGCATCAGCTCCGGGATGACGAGTGCCGGGTGGGTATCGTTGATATGGATGGCGACCTTATCCGCGAAGTTCCACAGGGAACCGTAACGGCGCAGATGGTCGGAAATGATGCACTGTAAGGATGCGGAAACGAGGAAATACTGCTGGGACAGACGGAGCAGCTTGCCTTCCGTATGGTTATCGGAGGGATAGAGCACCTTGGAGATGATCTCAGCGCTCGTGTTCTGCTGCATCGCCTG
>JAKSPR010000302.1 GCA_024404655.1 Clostridia bacterium
GTTGTGCCTCTGCCAAAAGCGCCTCCCGCATCCATTCACATAACGAAAGACAGCGCCGAATGCAAAGCATTCGGGGCTGTGAGTTCTTGGCGTTATTTTATCAATACATACCGCCCATGCCGCCCATACCGGGAGCACCGGCAGCTGCGGGAGCAGGATTCTCTTCTTTCTTGTCAGCAACAAGCGCTTCGGTGGTCAGAACGGTGGAAGCAACGGAAGCTGCATTCTGCAGTGCGCTGCGGGAAACCTTCGTCGGGTCAACGATACCGGAGGCAACCATATCGCAGTAAACTTCGTTGTAGGCATCGAAACCGTAGCCGATCTTGTCCTGAGACATGATCTTGTCAACAATGACGGAGCCTTCCAGACCTGCATTGGCTGCGATCTGGCGGACAGGCTCTTCCAGAGCCTTGACAACGATGGCAACACCGGTCTTCTCGTCGCCTTCGGTCTCGGAGAGCAGAACCTTGACGTCGTTGATGACGTTTAAGAATGCCGTACCGCCGCCTGCGACGATACCTTCTTCAACAGCCGCACGGGTTGCGTTCAGAGCATCCTCGATGCGGAGCTTCTTTTCCTTCATTTCGGTCTCGGTAGCAGCACCGACCTTGATGACAGCGACACCGCCGGCCAGCTTTGCCAGACGCTCCTGGAGCTTTTCACGGTCGAAATCAGAGGTCGTGGTCTCGATGGCAGCACGGATCTGTGCGATGCGGGACTTGATCTCGTCGGTATTGCCTGCGCCGCCGACGATGATAGTGTTCTCCTTCGTGATCTTGACCTGTCTTGCCTGACCGAGCTGTGCAATGGTAGCTTCCTTCAGTTCCAGACCCAGTTCGTCGGTGATGACTTCACCGCCGGTCAGAATGGCGATATCACGGAGCATTTCCTTTCTTCTGTCGCCGAAACCGGGAGCCTTGACAGCAACACAGTTGAAGGTGCCGCGCAGCTTGTTGAGAACCAGCGTGGTGAGTGCTTCGCCTTCAACGTCTTCTGCGACGATGACGAGCTTCTTGCCGGCCTGAACGATCTGCTCAAGCAGGGGGAGAAGATCCTGAATGTTGGAGATCTTCTTGTCGGTGATGAGCAGCAGCGCATCATCCATGACAGCTTCCATCTTGTCGGTATCGGTGACCATGTAGGGAGAAATGTAGCCGCGGTCGAACTGCATACCTTCAACGACTTCGGAGTAGGTTTCAGCGGACTTGGATTCCTCAACGGTGATGACACCGTCGGAGGTGACCTTTTCCATAGCGTCAGCGATCAGGTTGCCGATGACTTCGTCACCTGCGGAGACAGTACCGACACGGGCGATGTCTTCCTTGCCGCTTACCGCTTTGGAGTGGCTGATGAGAGAAGCAACTGCCTTGTCAACAGCCTTCTGGATACCACGGCGGACGACCATGGGGTTTGCGCCTGCGGTGATGTTCTTCATGCCTTCACGGATGAATGCCTGAGCGAGCAGCGTAGCGGTGGTGGTACCGTCACCGGCTGCATCGTTGGTCTTGGTTGCAACTTCGCGGACCAGCTGAGCGCCCATGTTTTCCATAGCGTCTTCCAGCTCGATCTCCTTTGCAATGGTGACACCGTCGTTGGTGATCAGGGGAGCGCCGTACTTCTTGTCGAGGACGACGTTTCTACCCTTCGGGCCGAGGGTGATCTTAACAGTGTCTGCGAGTTTATCTACGCCGCGGAGCAGCGCATTTCTGGCTTCAATGCCGAAAACAATTTCCTTTGCCATGGTAATTACTCCCTTTCTTATTCAACAATGGCGAGAATGTCGCCCTGCTTGACGATGGTGTATTCCTGTCCGTCGCACTTGACTTCGGTGCCGGAGTACTTGGAAGTGATAACGCGGTCGCCGACCTTGACAGTCATAACGACTTCCTTGCCCTCAACCATTCCGCCGGGGCCGACTGCAACGACCTCTGCGATCTGGGGCTTTTCCTTTGCTGCAGCTGCAAGGATGATACCGGACTTGGTGGTCTCCTCAGCTTCGACCAGCTTGACAACAACTCTGTCTGCAAGTGGCTTGATAGTCATGATTTTTATTCCTCCATGTTTCCTTGGATTTTATTTATTCGTATGGGAACGGATTGTCGTTCCGGAGAATTAGCACTCAAAATGTGTGAGTGCTAATTTCTGATACCTATTGTACCCACATTGCCATAGAAAATCAAGTGTTTTTTTGATAATTCACATAATATTAACAAAAGATAGGAATTCAGGAAATATTTTCTTCGGGTATTGTTCTCTGTGTGCCAAAAGGGGAATAAACTGGGCAGGGGAGATGCAGGGAGGCAGCTCAAACGCCGAAGTCTCCCTGCATCTCCCCGGTAAGTCCGGGCATAATTATTATTTGATGATCCCTCTCTCCACCTTTCTTGGCCGACATCGGCAGCAGCCGGAAGTTCTTTCTGATTCTATATGATTCGCCGCAGGCGAATCAAAAAAGCAAAAGGTGATACGTTTTGATCTTTCCGTTATTTCTGATCCTCATGGGCCTATACACAGGATGGAAGCTGCGGTTCTTCTGCTTTGGGCACCCGATACGGTGTATCAAAGAATTATTCCAAAAGCGAAACGGAAATCCGGCGGGTGCAGGACACCCGGATGGCACGGGATATTCTCCGATGCGGGCTCTGACGGTCGCGCTGGCGGGAACGCTGGGGGTTGGCAACATCACAGGTGTAGCCGCAGCGATCCTGCTGGGCGGGAGCGGTGCGCTGTTCTGGATGTGGGTCAGCGCACTGACCACCATGCTCATCAAATATGCAGAGGTCGTGCTTGCGGTACGCACAAGGACTCTCATCACCCATGATGGGGAGCGGGAATATCACGGTGGACCTATGCGGTATCTGCGTCTCCTGCCCGGCGGAAAAATCACCGTACCCGTTTTCTGCGTGCTCTGCATCGCCGCATCCTTTGTGCAGGGCAATCTCATCCAGACATCGGCTGCGGCTGTCTGTCTTGACCGGACTTTTTCTTTCCCCCCGCTCCCGGCGGCGCTGCTGTTCTCTTTTTCTGCCGCAGCGCTGATCTTCGGAGGCAGAAAGCGCATCTCGGCGTTTACCGAGACCATGATCCCGCTGATGACAGGGCTGTATTTCCTCATGGGAACAGCGGTCATTCTGCGCAATCTCCCCGCCCTGCCCGGCGTCTTTGCGGATATTTTTGAAAACGCCTTCTCTCTGCGTGCAGTCACGGGCGGAGGAGGAGGGACGCTCATGCTCGCTGCCATGCGCCACGGCTGCGCAAAGGGCGTTTTTTCCCATGAGGCAGGCTGCGGCACCGCTCCCATCTCCCACGCAGGAGCGGAAACGGACAGCGCGCACAGACAGGGTCTGCTCGGCATCGCGGAGGTCGCCGTGGATACGCTGATCCTCTGCACGGTCACGGGACTGGTCCTGCTGCTCTCCGGTGTCGGTTATGGGGGAGACGCCGGGGACAGCACAAAGGCGGTGCTTGATGCTTTCTCCCTGTGGTTCGGTCAGCCTGCGGCGGTTTTCCTCACCGTGTCCATTCTCTTTTATGCGTTCGCCACCGTCGTCTGCTGGTCCTTTTACGGAACGGAATGTCTCGCTGCGCTGACGGGTGCCCGCCGGGAGCACTTTGCCCGGAACCTCTATCTTGCCCTGTTTTCCCTCTGCACCTGTCTCGGCGTGTTTCTCGGCAGCGGCCGCCTCTGGCAGCTCTCCGATTTTCTCACCATATCCATGACCGTTCTGAATACCCTCGGGGGCATAAGGCTTCTGCCCATGGTGAAAAAGGAAATGCCGTAAAAAAGTGCCGTCCGCATGACCCCAGGAGGG
>JAKSPR010000303.1 GCA_024404655.1 Clostridia bacterium
TAGTGAAAAAAGTGACCGGGATCCCATCATAGCTTTCAGCTGTGTGCCGCAGAACCGACACGCCTTTTGCTTGGAAGAATTTTCCGGGCGCGTTCATAAAGTGGGCAGCAAACCGTAAAAATCCGGGGTTGATCGGAGGCGCAAAAAGATTGAATGGGAAAAATTCATGACTGATCGGGTATTTACTCATGGTGATCTGCCTTCCAGAGAGCGAATCCTTTTTGGGATACCGGTGCTGAAAATACAGATATGTGTGCCGTCGGTATCCGTTCACAGAAAATTATATCATAGAAATGTGTAAAAAGTCAAGAATTATGGGGATATTTACTGTTTTCTGAAATTGGTAGTACAAGTGCACCGGGGGGATTAAAACAGCAGACAGCACTATAGGATAAAGTACTGTCTGCTGTCTGTAATACGTCTGTTTGTAGCTTTTCACAGCCATTTTTTCTTTTTGAAGTAAATCAGACTGACTACCACAATCAAAATACTGAGCGCAATGATGACCGGATAAGCTGCCCGGAATTCAAGTTCCGGCATAAATTTGAAATTCATACCATACCAGCCGGCAATCAGCGTCAGCGGCATAAAAATGGACGTGATCACGGTCAGAAGTGTCATGATCCTGTTCTGTTTGACTTCCAGTTCCGACTGATAGAGTTCTCTGATCTGAACCGTATAGTCACGGAGGGCGGAGGTGATTCCATGCAGCCGCTCAACGCGCTGTGTAAAGAGGTGAAAATATCTGATATGATCCTTTTTGAAGAAGTTGTTTTCGTTTTCTTCAAGTTCCTGCCCGAGATCAATCAGCTGTTCATAATGAACACGTGCATCGCGGAGGTTGCTCCTGATTTCACTTAATCTCCATGACGGATCATCCTGCGTACCTTTTAAGATACTGCTCTCAAGTTCGTCCAGTTCCCTGTCGATCTTTTCAAGGATAACCTGATCACGGTCGATGATCTGTTCAAGAAAATCGTAAATAAACCGTTCAAGGCTCGGTTTGGACCATTTCTTTGTTCGGATCACATCACGGATCAAAATGTCGGCAAGCCCGCTGTCGTCAATGAATACGATTCCCTTTTCATCGAGCGCAAAAGCGAAGGTAATATTGGGTGCAGAAAGATTATTCCGGTCGGGAATGGAAAATGTACCGGTCAGTGAATCATAGTTCACTTCTGCTTTGGTTGAATCAATGGATGAAAGATCAATCTCCATTTCGATTCCCATATCAAAATTATCTTTGTTTTCAATCCATTCGGCGGAACTCAGAACCGCAACAAACTGCGTTTTATCCTTTTTTCGGTCAAAGTTTTCTGTTGGCTCCAGGATGTTTTTAATTAAATAATACATAACAGTCCTTAATTACTTATTTGCTGTCCTGATAACGGAGGTAAAGATGATATCTCTATGCCCGGTTATACGTGATGAAAAGACGCAGGTACAGGTACGGGGGCAGGAAAGCATCAATGTTTCGGGTACTACTATTTATTATACACGAATTATTTATGAATTGCAAGATTTTTCCATATTTTCATTCGTTCATTATCTTTTCATTATCTTTTCCGAAGGTTTTCAGTTTTGTTGTTCTGCCCTTCTTTTTGAAGAATATAAACATCCAAATCAAACTCAGCCGCAGAGAGTCTGGCTTTGCGGCTGATAAATGATGCAATGGGATTACTTTTCAATTGAGAGATATGCATCAACAAGCTTATTGAGTGCCTTCTCTGCACTGTTTTCACTCTTTGCAAGCGTGGAAGCAACATCTGTCTTTTTTCCCTGCAGCATGGTCTGTATGAAATTATAACCGGAGATGGAATTCATATAAACCGGATCAAAAACACGCTGGTGTGTAATCAGTTCTACCATGTCAGCAGACTCTGCGTCACGGACATTTCTGGATTTGGTGATAACGTTATAAAGCGAGGGTGTAATGATTTCCGAAGATCCGGCTGCCAGCGCTTCCAGAATAAAACCGGTTCGTTCCGGGTCCTCTGCGGTCTTGGGTACAACGACCAGAGCACCTGCACCGTTTACGCAGGAAAGATAGGTTTCCTGTGCTTCATCCCATTTCGGAATCGGCAGAATACCGTAGTCATCTGCCATGTCGCGCAGATTGGAATCAATCTTGCGCAGCATGATCTCACAGAAATATGCCTTACCGTTTGCAAACAGCTCATAAGTAGTCGGGTACTGACCGATATCTGTCACAAAATAGGATTCATTGCCATGAATGATGGAGAAAATGGTTTCGTAGACTGCGGTGATCTTATCAAGGTCTCTGAAACTTTCGGGAATATCTTCCGCATTTTTCCGGGACAGCATGCCGCCTGCTCCGTAGAATAGTGAATATGGGCTGTCATAACACCAGCTGGAGAATGAGAACAGATCATCCTCAAAGGTCAGTTTACCGTCACCGTTGAGATCCTGCGTCAGACCTTTCGTCATTTCTGCAAGCTTGTCAAGGGTCCATTTACCCTCTGCTGCGGTCTGATACGGCAGTTCCATATCGTTTGCAGCAAACAGTTTTTTATTGAAGACAAGGCAGGAAGAGGTCATCAGTGACGAGGGAGAGATATCTCCTGTCGCCATGTAGACATCTCCTCCGATGGAAAGTCCGGTAAGTGCTGCCTGGTCCCACCATGCGGCAGACAGATCCACATGCGGCAGATCATTCAGCGCATACAGATATCCGCCGGAAGCCAGAGGCATGATGGTGATATTGGAGAAGAAGAGATCATGATCGTTGATGCCGGCGGTCACTTCCTTTTTAGCGGCAGAAGCAACATTGGCGTCTGAATCACGAACTGCTTCCAGATGGATGTTGCAGAGTTCTTCTATAGCACGATTGCGGCGGAATACGATGTCGTTCAGAACATCGCCTGTCTCCTTTCCTTCGGTCACCATATCCGTATGGCTGTCCTCCTGATCATAGAGGAGAACATTTACGGTATAACCGTCAAAATCCTTACCGGCAAATGCGTCGAGGACAGAAGGAGCTTCGGTCACAGCTTCTGTCTGTGCGGGAGTATGCTGTGTCTCTGCATTGTCGTTTCCGTTGTCTGAAGCGGTCTCACCGCAGGAGACGACAGTACAGCCAGCCATCAGAAGTGCAAGAATCCAAGCAAGTCTCTGTTTCATCATTATGGAACTCCTTTTGATATTTTTGTTATGAAGTAATAATATATCATTCACGCTGAAAAAGCAATATCCTGCGCTGTCTGTTTTTGGACAAATTCTGTTTTTCTTATTTCTTATGACTTTGGAACAACGAAACAGGATCTGTGTGCATCGATGGTTTGAGAAAAGGTAATTGTACCATCACAGGGGCCTTTTTCCGTATGCAGTGCTGTACAAGACCCGTTGTGCGGGTTCCATGTTTCAAGATCCTCATGGTTAGAACGGAGAGTAACTCTGATAGTAGTATTCCGATCTGAACAGTTGACAAAGTACCAGATGTCTTCCCCATCCTTATTTTTGTGGATATAGGAGATCACACTCTGATCGTCCGGCTCGTTATCCGGTTCCAATAAAACATCCCAGGTCACAGGCAGCGCATCAAGAGCTGCTTTCAGTATCCTGCTGTCGGCACTGGCAAGAAAACGTGCGATACCGCCATTTCCATTTGTATTTACAGGATAGATTCCGTTTGTATCTGCTTCACCGAAAAGCTCGGAAAGACAGGTGCGCAGTTCAGCCTCTTCTCCTGTTTCGACAGTATGTGTTGGACGACAGGTCGTTGCTATGACGATTCCTCCAGCACGGTAAAAAGCACATGCGTTACGCAGGGTCCCC
>JAKSPR010000304.1 GCA_024404655.1 Clostridia bacterium
TTCGGAATCCTTATTTTCAGCCGCAGGTGCTTCCTTTGCATAGTAAGTGACATAACCGAGCGCCGGAATCTCTGCGCGGAACAGCGTATCGCAGCGGCGGTAGCATGCGTGGGTTTCAGAGACAACATGCTGACACGGAACGGAAACGCCGTTGCTGTCCGTGATGGTATCCCACTGCTTGTTCACTGTAACATCTGCCGTAACCGCAAAAGCATGGGGATTGAAGATCACGATCGGCAGCCCCTTTTCACGGTCACGGGTATCAATCTTCCAGGAAATTGCCTGCAGAGCGCGGTTCTCGACCTTTGCTGCAGTGGAAAGCGCTTCTCCGGCAAACTCAATGCTGTCGTCGTAAGAGGAGCCGATGGCACAGCCGCCGGCAATATCGTGAAAGTGTAAGAACAGAACATTCTTCCATGCGTTCTCCAGTTTCGCGGTCGGATAAGGTACCCCAGCGATGGAACCGGCAAGAACAGTATACTTTTCTGCGGCGAGCAGTCTTGTTTCGCACTTGCGGATCGCGGTCTTGATCTTGGAGGTTGCAGCATAGCAGCCGCTGGCATGATGCTGTAAATCATCCGTGTGGACAGGAAGAACGGATTTATCCACTGCGTCAAAATACTCTTTCGGATCAGCAAAAATCAGTTCGGTTTCCGGATGAGCTTTCCGGTAAGCGATTGTCGTTTCAATGTTGCGGATGGTAGGACCGCCGCCGTGATTGCCGACGCCGTAAAGACACAGTGTACTGTCCTCACCGTCCTTATGATGGTCGGCAAGGAAATTAAGACGTGCATCCAGTTTCTCTTCATCCTCGAAATTGAAACAGTACGGGTCGGGAATCCGGATGGTCGTCACCTGGCTTCCGTCGGGGGATTCCCACAGGAAAAGATTGTAATCAAGGGGATTTTCATGTGGTGCGGGACGCATAAAGATATAATCCTCCATACCGGAGCGGCGGAGAATCTGCGGAATCATCCGATTATGACCGAAGGAGTCAACACAGTAGCCGACCTTTGCAGTTACACCGAGTTTCTCCTTGAAATAGCGCTGGGAATAGAGACTCTGTCTTGCAAAACCCTCTCCGGAGGGGAGATTACAGTCGGGCTGAACCCACCAGCCGCCTACAACGATCCAGCGGCCTTCTTTGATGCGCTCTTTGATTTCTTCAAACATTTCCGGCGCAGTTTCTTCGATCCATTCATAGATGGATGCGGAGGAACAGACAAACTTGAAATCGGGATACTCCTTCATGCGATCAAGAGCGGAACGAACCGTTGCTTTCGCTTCTGCGCAGCCCTCCTGCCATCTCCACATCCAGACGGGATCAAGGTGAGCATTGCCGATCATATAATATCGTTTCTTCATAAGTATATCATCCTTTCACGAAAATGATATTTTCTTCTCACATTATAACATTCTTGCGGCAATCCGTCAATTCTATTTTCAATAATCGGATTCGAAAAATACTGATATCAGCAAAACGCACGAATAGAAACCGCTATATTTAATAAAAAAGACGGAGCATAATTTCTAAAACAGACTTGCGGTTTTCGCTCTTCTCTGTTATAATAGAATCAATGAATTTATGAAAACGAGGTCAGAAATGAAACACCATATTATCGTCAAATGGAACGAAAAAGTCACCGACAAAAAGGCACTCCTGCCTGATATTCAGAAAATCTTTGACGGAACCCTGGAAATCCCCGGGATCCATGCCGTCAGTCTGGTCCCCAACATCATCGACCGACCGAACCGCTATGATCTGATGATCGTGATCTCCATGGATGAAGAAGCACTTCCCGTTTATGATAAGTGCTCCTATCATCATCAGTGGAAAGACAACTACGGAGCACTGATCGAATCCAAAGCGATTTTTGACAGTGAAGACTGACAAAACAAGATCCTCTGACAGCCGATGTTTTTTCGGCAATCAGAGGATCTTTCTTTTTTACGGTTTTCTGATCTCAAATGTTTCCGTCTGATAATCGACATGAACCACCGTTCCGTCGGAATATGTGGTTTCTGCAACGCCGGGTGCGAGTATCTCATGACGATCTATGGTAAGATACTGTAAGTAACCGAATTCTTTCATCTGTTCCCAGCTTTCTTTGAGTCCACCGACGGTACGGGCCATATCTGCATCGGTATCAAGGATCGGATCAATGGCAGCATTTGTCATCCAGTTTCTGCCGTTTTTCATAAAGGCGGAATATACATAAAAGGTCGGGCGTCCGCCAAACTCCATGGTATGCAGGAAAAGACGTTTCTCCTTAAAGACCGCATTGACGGTATCGGCGTAAGGATTCGACAGTACATAGCCATGATAGACCATCTCCCAGAATGGGATACAGTCATCACAGACCGCAGGATTGTGATTGAAGCGGGCAGATAGTCCGTAATCAATATAAGGGCCCAGATACTCATAGACGCCCTCGGAGGAAAAACCGCCGAAGCAGTCCCTTGCTGCATCAGCCATCTCTTTTGCATAAATGCAGGCTTCTCTTCTTGTTACAGGGTGATCAGGGTGCGTACATTCTCTTGGCAGGACAATGCTGATAACATCCACATAATGAACACCGGAAAAGCCAAGATTAGCGACCTTGGGAAACAGTTCTTTCGCCTGTGCAAGTCCGATCTTCGGACAGAGGTCAAACATCTGACCGCCGCTCCAGACTGCGTTTTCAACGGGTTTCCCATGATAATCTCTGCGTGTATTGTCTTCACTGTATGAGGACGCAATTTCGTACTGATCCGTGTGATTGGTGTGACACGTGATAGAATAGCCGAGTCCTTTTGCGTGATTGATCAGGCGGCGCAGGCCGTCTTCCCCGCCCAGAAGCGGTTCTACCGGGAACGCATCAGGCCAGCGGCCGTCGTGACCGCTCTTATTCCAGCCGACAAGGCAGACATCCGCCTTTTCAATTCCTTCTGCTTTCATGGTATCGAGAAATTCTCCGATACGTTCAAAGGTGCAGGCAACATGCATCGGCGGCTCATTATCAAGGGTCTGATGCTTTACGTCCGCAGGTGCCGGTTTCCAGCCGCAGCGGATACGGATCAAAGGTGAGGATGCGGCATAATCTGATGCCGGAAAATCGTTTTTTCTTTCGGAGATCAGGCGCATTCCGGTGTGTTCGACCTGATAAGCCCGATAAGCGCGAGCCATACCGGAATAGTCTGCGTTCTCCGGGCTCATATAGAGAATATCGAGAATCAGATCTTCATAAAGAGGTGCCGGGACCTCGATCACGGCGGTCAGTCTTCCCTCTCTGCGCTCGATTTTCAGAGTGTAATCCCATGACATTCCTGCAACTACAACAAGTGCGGCTCTGTCTCCGCACTTCACGCCGTACAGCGGCATATTATTACCGGATGCGGAATAAGAAAAATCTTCTGTATGGGTTTCAAAGCGGAACAGGCTGTATTCTCCTGTCAGGCTGGAGCGCGGCAGGACCAGATATCCGGGCGTGTTCCCTTCTGCAATAACCCCGTGCAGATCAACACAGAGTGTTTTCGCGTCTGCTGACAGCGTATTTCCCGGAATTATCAGACGTTCTCCTCCGGTGATAGCCGATGTGATGC
Organism: Clostridia bacterium; assembly: GCA_024404655.1. Classification (GTDB taxonomy): domain Bacteria; phylum Bacillota; class Clostridia; order Oscillospirales; family CAG-272; genus RGIG3925. Next base: position 3,583 of record JAKSPR010000304.1, read on the forward strand.
CTTTGATTGTCTGACGGGTTCCCGTCTGATCTGACTGATATGCGGAATACCTCACTGTACTGATACCTCCATCTGCAAATCTTATTGGCTACGTTCATTATAGCAAATCCCGGACAAAATTGCAAGAGCGCATTTTGTCCGGGATCAATTTCTTTTGTGTGTTCAGCTTCTTGCGTCGCTGACGATACGATAGTAAGCC
>JAKSPR010000305.1 GCA_024404655.1 Clostridia bacterium
TCCGGCAACATGATTTTTACAGTATGCGGCAAGGTCCGCATCGGTTGCAAACAGGATTCTTGCAAAGTGGCCTTTATAGTGCGGACAGGTGTCCATGTGATACCAGTTATTGTTATACTTGAGAAGATTCCAGTAGTGCGGCTTGTCCGGGTCATCCCGCTGGATCATGATATTCTCAACCCCTGCACGGGTGAGAAGTGCAGAGGAAACCGCATAATAGGTATAACAGTTTCCGGCTTTTGTGGTGAACCCGGAATAAGCTGCGGCAACATATTGTCCCATCAGGTTGGAAGTGGATGTAGAATAGCGGATATTCTTGACACACCAGTCATAAATCGCCGTGATTTTCTGCTTCTGGGTCATTTTCTGATTGGTGATCGCGGCAAGCACCGCATCCGCCTGTGCATCAACGGCTGCCTGATCAATGGAGGAAACAACGACTTTCGCTTCAACCGTGGCGACATTGCCGCTGGAATCCTTCGCAGTGTAGATGATCGTATAGGTTCCGTTTTTGTTCAGATCTACAGAAGAGGTATCCACGGAAACGGAAACTGCGCCGTCAGCCGCATCCCAGGCGGAAACGTTTTTCCGATAGGAAGCGGTCTCCCCGCGTTTGACCTGAATGGTCTTTACACCGGAAATCACAGGAGGTGTCGTATCGGCAATCACAGTCAGTTTGGCTGTCGCTTCGCTGCGGTTGCCGAAAGCATCCTCCGCTCCAATGATCAGCGTCGGGGTACCGACAGCGGAAACATCAGGTTCCGTGGCAAAGGAAACCGTTGTTTCTTTGGCATGTTCCACTGGAACGAGAAAGGCATCCAGCTCCGGTACATGATTCAGGTAAGCGGCTGCATCCTGTAACGCAAGAACCGGCGCTTTGGTATCGCGGACCGCGACGGAAATCGTGATATTGTTGTGTGTTCCCTGCAGTTTCAGCGAATAATCGCCCGGTTTCAGTTCCGATGGTTTGAAGGATGCAGGAATGGACGGTCTTGAAGAAGTACCGAAATCCGCAAAGAGACTGTCCGAGAACGCTTTGTCACTCTCCCCGCATTCAAAGGAAAACTCACCCGGAATGTTCCAGACATGCAGCTCCGCGTCAAGTATGGTTCGGTTACCGAAAGCATCTTCCGCCGCAACGGAAACAGTCTGCGGCGCATAATTATCAAAATCCGGTTCATTGACAAACGAAAGGGTAACAGGGGAAAGATCTTCCACTTTCGTCATGAAATCCTCCGGGGTCAGCGTACTGCCCGCAAGAATATCAAAAGAACGAATCCGCGCCTTCGGCGGGGTCGTGTCGGAAAGATCGACATTCAGAAGATAATAGGTATCGGAAGAACGTGCGTTGATGCGATAGGTACCGCAGACGGAAAAATCGAGCCGAGAAAGATCAATCTGCTCAAACTGCGGATGGCTTTCTCTGATATCTGCCAGCAGCTGCTCTGCATCCGTACCGAATTCTGCGCGGATGGCAAGAGCCGCGTCCACAACGGTCAGCGTGACTGTATGGGAAACCGTATTGCCGCCCTCATCACAAGCGCTGACAGAGATTTCCTGCACACCGATGATCCCGGTGTCAGGCTCCGGGGAAAAGGCAAAGGTCAGATCTGTCTGATCCGCATAGGATGTCACGCAGTCAAAGGCGGTAATATCCGTATCCTGCATGACCGTGAGATTACAGACAGAAAACTCCGGTGGGAGAAGATCACGGACGTGAAGTTCACGGCTCTTCGGCAGAAAACCGAAGAATTTCAGTTTCAGAAGTTCGTCCCGGATACAGCCGGTCTCAATTTCGGCGGGATCTTTTTCCGGGGTAACAAACAGGGAAAGCACCGGATTTTCGGTGATGATGCCGTGCGATACCGTTTCGCCGATGCCAACGGTAATGGGACCGGAGAATCCATAAAGCACCGCCGTCAGACCGCCGAAGGCACAGAAAAGAAGGATCAGAACAGCGATGAGAGTATTTCGCAGCGGGTGTCTTCTGCGGGTCTCTGACGCTTTGACCTGTGCTTCTTCTTCCTCGGGAGAGACATCCGTGATATACTGATGCATTTCATCAGGCCCCTGTTCTTGGGTCTCGGAGGATTCCATAGCCGCGAAGAAGACGGTTACTGCTGTGTCGTTTCCGTCCGTCGTTTCCGGAAGAGCAGGGGGCAAAAGCAGAGTAGATGCGGCTGGTTCTTTAGATGGTGTCTTTTGATTTGGTTGGGATGGTGTTTTGTCTTTGTGCTTCTTTTTGCTCATTTGGGTAGATATCCTGCTGTTTTATAGATTTTTCATTTAACACGGGTGGAACCGACTGTTACTGTTTTGCCGTTTGCATTGATACATGCCAGACACAGGTCACCGACGGCAAAATCCTTTACGTTTTTCCAGGAGGAAACGTTGCCGTAGTTACCGGTGATGCCTGTTCCGCAGAGCGTCAGTGTACCGTCGTTTTTCTCAGCAAGAATGGCTGTGGCACCTGCACGGATACGATTGATATCAGACAGACGGTTGGCATCGGCAAGCCCCATGCTGCCTTCTCCTTGAATATGGATCGTACCGTCCGAGAAACGCATGACGGTCGTCTGATTGCAGGCTGCAATATCGGTGACGTTGCGGTATTCCGAGACGTCGCACTGTCCGCATTTATTGGAACCGCAGGCGACAAGGGTTCCGTCTGCACAAAGGCCGACGGTAAACCGCTTTCCCGCAGCAATGGCAACGATATTTTTCCATTTTTTTGTTCCGCACTGACCGTAGGTGTTGTCTCCAAAGGCAGAGACGGTGCCGTCCGCATGGAGACAGACGATGTGTTCTTCTCCGGCAGCAACAGAGACGACATTCTTCATCTTGGAAGTGCCGGCAATCATGGCCCGCGCATTAGCCTGAACCGCAGTCATATTGCTTCCGACGATGCTGTTGGCAATCACGGAAATGGTACCGTTGTTTTTGAGAAATACCGTACAGAATGCATTCGTTGCAACGGACGTGACGCCATTTGCCGACACATCGGTCCCGTTTGCGCTGTAGGATACCGTCCCGTTCTCCACAACATAAAGGCCATTGAATACATCAATCGGACGGGTATGATAGCTGCGCATCTGGGATTCGGTGAGAAGGAAATAGGACCCGTCAAGATCATTGCGGATCACTGGATCCCCCGGCTCGATTTTTAGGGAAGAGGTATCCATTTTGAACTGCTTTGCAAAGAAGAAAACGGTATTCTTGTCGTTGTTCTTTACACAGTGCTTATAGATCATGGTCTGCACATCGTCAAGGGCCAGATCATAGCGTGAGAGGGGCTGGGAGAACATGTGGATGTAGGCTGCAACGGAGGGATAATCATCCCGGTCAAGGAAGTAGTGAAGTGCTTCATTGAGAATATCGGAAACCATCTGGACACTTTCCGTTCCTTCATCCAGACTGAATGCCGTACGCATCGCAGTTACAAAATGATGCTTCGCCCGGGCTTCCGCAATCACATCCCGGAGCAGCAGCTGCCGGATCAGGGGATCATCGGAATACTGGGCCGCAGCATAGGCATCTTCCCGGATCGTCTGGGTTTCCTCATCAAAGGCGGCAAGGGCGGCAGAATTCAGGATTGCAGCGCCAAAAGGTTCCGGTGCAAGCACAGCGTATGCAAAGGCGGTTTCATAGTCTTCCTCTGCCAGCGCATCATCCGAAGCTTTGACGCAGATTTTCTGTAAATGCGTCTCAAACGGCGCATGGAGCGCGATCTGATAGGCCTCGTAGGCTTCAAGTCCCTCTTCCTCGTAGATTTTGT
>JAKSPR010000306.1 GCA_024404655.1 Clostridia bacterium
GTTAGAATAAGCATAATCTGACCTCGCTGTTTTTTTACCATTATGCCACGAATACCCGGTTTTTTCAAGTGAATTTCCAAGAAAGGAGCCACCGCCATGAAAACATCAGAAAAAGAAAAGGGCTTCAAGGTCCGTCCCGCCTGGCAGGACAACCTGTTATCCCTTTTCTCAATTCTTTCCGTGATTGCCGGAACCCTTGCGGCGGTCGTGCTCATCGTCTGGGTCTTATATATCAGCGGTATTCTCCCAACATCCCTCTCCGAGCTGTTTGCAGGTCCCCGCACCCCGACAGCAGAGACGACGGACGATGTGCCCGATTATGAAATTCTGCGTCAGGCAGCCGCAGACGACAATGCCGCGGCGGAAGCCTCCGCCGTTCGGTTCAGCGGCAATTTTGATACGCTCTATGCTCTGCTTGCCGAGACACCTCCTGCGGATTCCTATTATCTGCGCACCGACTTCTCCCTGTTCTCCGACGGCAAAGAGACCGCTCATACCGTCTCTGTCTGGCGTGACGGCGAGCGGTTCCGTATTGAGCGTGAAAAGAAAGGCGAGCGCGGCATGATCCGCTATATCTGCGACGGTACCTTCGTGCAGTATACGAACACCGCTGCCAAGGAAAGTGCAGTCTTTCCCAGCTCTTCGGCGTTCTCCATGGAAGCCCTCGCCGGGATTCCGACGGTCAATGCGTTTTCTGCCCGGGACAGCATTACCATCGACGCCGCTTCCTACTTGAAATCCGGCAGCGGCATCATGTACTATATCCGCTTCCACTATCCTCCCCTCACCGACTCCGACGCCGGATCGGTGATCACGGAGGAATACTGGATCACCCCGGAAAATGAATTTGTCAGCCGCAGCCGTACCTACGCGGGAGACAAAGAGGGCACGGACAACCCGATGCTCTATTCCAGCAGCGCCAAAGAATTCCGTCCGCTGACGGACAGCGAAAAATCCAGCCTGTTCTCTATTTCCGGAAAAGACAGCTGACCATCATCACCCGATCAGGAGAAACAGAATCATTAAGATTTCGAGATCGTCGCCGTCCAACAGCTTTTCCCCCGCGCCGTGTTCCCGTCTGCCGTCAAAAATAAGAAAACCGATGGCGGCAAGCAGCAGAATGGTTTCCGTGTCGGAGCCGAACAGCTCCGCAAGCGTTCCGCGGGATGGTCCTCTGGTTTCCCCGCCTGACAGGGTTTTATCCGGATTTTTTGTCGGCATGCTGTCTTCTTTTTCTGTTTTTTCCCGTGAACGCTCTCTGAAATAAGGTTCGGGCAGAGAAAAAGGCAGCGGTTCCTCTTCTTTCGACGGCTCTATGGAATCCATTTCCCGATCGCTGACCGGTTCCGACTGGGAGAATTGTTCCTGCGGCGAGGAGAACGGTTCCGGTTCCTCTCTGCGGCTTCGCAGCATTTCCCCGTGGTAGTTCTGCGGAATCAGGATTTCCTCTGACCGCGGGAGCGGCCGCATCCCGTCCGAAAAACTCTGGGACGCGGCTCGGTCCATGGCTCTGCCCGGCGGATAATTTCTTGCATACAACGTGATGTCATCCCCTCTCATCTTTTGCTTTTCAGACGGTCCGCATCATGGTCTCGGCAAGCTCTGCGATCTGCAGAAGCTTGAGCATCCGGTCAATGCGTTCCTGTCTGTGGGTGCTCATGTACGGGCGCAGCGCAAATAATAAATCAGCGTGCTTGCCCTTCGGGTGAATCTGGGGTTTTGCCGTGTTCTGGTGGTTGTCTTCTTTTGCTCCGGGGCGGGCAGGTGACGATTCCTTGCCCGCACCTCCCGCAATACCGTCAAGAATCCCTGTCCCCGACAGTGCTTTTGCCATCTCGGTAAGTTTTCCCATACTCTCCGGGTCCGAGAGAACCGTGCGAAGCATCTCACCGATGTCGCCCGGAGTTCCTCCCGGTATTTCGTTTGATGCCATGGTATCCCCTCCTTTTTACATTCCCTGCAGATTTTTTAACTGCTCTGCCGCCAGTTTCAGTTTTTCCGTGTCGATGCCGGCAATCATCCGGCGCAGATCGTCTTCGGTCATACCAGCCAGCTTCCGGCGGATCATCTCCGTGTTCTTCGTCAGCCGCGCGGCCTGTTTTTCGTTCATGCCGCTGATCCCGGCAAGTACGGAAATGGTTTTCCGCAGCTGTTCATCGTCAAGATTCAGAACCTTGTCAATCGCTTTCTGATCAAACAGAATATCACTCATATAAGACCCTCCCTTTCCGGTATTCCCATTCTATGCATCGCCCCGGGAAGTTGAGACACTGTTTTCCCATATTCAAAGGAGCCTTTCATGGATTTTCTTGTTTTTTCCGATTCCCACGGCCGGTATGCCATGATGAAGCATATCATCGACCGGCACAAAAATGAAATTGACGCCGTTCTTCATCTCGGCGACGGAGCGGCGGAGGTTCTTGCCCTGCGCAGGCTCTATCCCGACCTTCCCATTCACGGGGTGCTCGGAAACTGCGACGGAGAGGACTACACCGCCTTCGGCATCCACAGAGAGTATATGCTGCCCGCTGCCGGAAAAATGATCTTTCTTGCCCACGGAGACCGTCTTTCCATCGCCGGAGGCCATACCTACATGATGGAGTACGCCAAGCGCAAAGGCGCGGACATTGCTCTTCACGGTCATCTGCATATTGCATTTGAGAAGTATTATCCCGCCGATGAGATACGGCCTGACGACAGACCCTTCTGGATTTTCTCACCCGGCAGCATTTCCTCCCCCAGAGACGGCGCGCCGTCCTTCGGTCTTCTTCACGTATCGGATGCAGGCGTCTGTTTCTCCGTCGGGCGCATATAAGAAAGGAGCTATTTCCATGCAGGATATCCGTTATACCCCAAAGAAACACAACCATGAGGCCGGAACCTTTGCCGTGATCGCCATGGCCTGTGCACTGCTTCTCTATGCTCTCTCCGGGCTATTCATGGAGCAGCCCGTCATCCCCCAGCTCTGCGCCTTTGTCATCGGTGCCGTGGGTATCTACATGATCGTGCGCTACTGTATGACCGATTATCGGTATGAGCTCCGCGAGGATAATCTTCTGGTCATCAAAAAAGTCGGCAAGACCGAAACGATGATCTGCAATCTGACGCTGAAAACAGGCTGCGGGATCTTCATGCTGGAAGATGAAGTCGGTCAGCACAGCGTCTTTGAGACCGTCGACAAGACCTACAACTACACCGTCAATTTCCGGCACGATCAGGTTTATGTCTATCTGTTCCGTGATGCGGATTTCCGCTGCCGGATTCTTCTGGAAGCGGATGAAGCCTTCATGGCAGAACTCAAAAACCGCTGCGGAAACGGCGGACCCTACGAAGAAGAATAAAAACAAACAGCAAAAAATCAAACGGCTGTGCGCAGATCGGGCGCACAGCCGTATATATTTTCTTTGGCAGCGGTACAATAAGAACATATCGCCGAAAGGAAGGATCATCCGCATGCAATCAAAAATGCCGGTCTACACGCCCGCCGCGGAAGCGGCATTATCGGAGGCGGTCCGTTATGCCGCATCGCTCGGCAGTCGCTATCTTGGGACGGAGCATCTGTTTTATGCGCTTCTGACAACGGAGAGCTCGCCGGGAGCGGTCTATCCCTGCACGGCGGCGGTGCTGCTCAGCTCCCGCGGGGTCACGGCGATGAAAACCGATGCACTGATCCGCGGGCAGATGCCACGCCATAAGGACACGCAAGACCCGAAAAACGTCGGAGCTCCCGTACCCACCCCCGCATATACCCGGGTCTGTTCACGGGCAGAA
>JAKSPR010000307.1 GCA_024404655.1 Clostridia bacterium
GTAGATGCCGAATGCGGGAAGACCCTTCTGTGCGTGAGTAGCCAGAACGGATGCCAGATAGACCGCACCGGGTCTCTCGGTACCGTTGAAGCCCCATACGCCCTTGATGGTCATGGGATCCATATCCATGGTCTCTGCGCCGTAGCACCAGCAGGGAGTGACGGACAGGGTGATTGCGACGCCTTCCTTCTTGAACTTTTCAGCGCATGCAGCGGATTCCGGTACACGGCCGATGGAGGTGTCAGCGATGACGACCTTGACGGGCTCACCGTTGGAGTAGCGGAGGTTTTCCTCGAACAGCTTCTTTGCAGCTTCAGCCATTGCCATGGTCTGACCTTCAAGGCTCTCTCTGAGTCTCATCGGTCCGCGTCTGCCGTCGATGATCGGACGGATACCGATGACCGGATATTCGCCGATGTATCTGTTTTCTGCCATAATAGTAAATTCCTTTCTTTTCTTTGCAGCGCCGCAGATTCGCGGTCGCTGAAAATTTTTTCGGGTTAATACAATTATATACTTGCAATTCGGAAAATACTTGTGTTATAATAGTATAAAGTATAAATATATTCACATAACCACATCCGGAACCTGAGAATTTTCCTGCTTTCGGCGGAATGGTGGAAAAGAGGCACGAAATGAGCTATACTGAACTGAAACAGCCTGGTTCCGCAGACTTTCCGTTTGCCCTGTATCAGATCGACAGAAACCACCCGAAATACGAAATGGCATACCATTGGCACGCGGAGCATGAGATCATCCGCGTTCTGGCAGGCAGCCTCCGCATTACGCTGAATAACCGGGAAATGACCGCGCAGGCGGGGGACCTCATCTACGTCAACAGCGAGACCGTCCACGGTGCGGTACCAAATGACTGCGTGTATGAATGTATCGTCTATACGCCCGGTTTTCTCTCCATGCCGGGGAGCGACTTCATGGACGGTCTTCTCAACCACAGCATTTTTGTGAAAGAATTTTTCTCCCATGACGACCCGGAGACGGCGGAGCTGCGGTATCTGGCGGATGAGGTTTTCACCGCCATGGACGCAGAGACCGCGGGATATCGCTTTTCCGTCATCGGCGACGTCTATGCGATGCTTGGCTGGATCGCCGATCACGGGGCTTATGAAGAACAGCTGGCTCTGCAGTTCCGCTCCGCAAGAGACGAAAAGAACGTGCAGAAGCTCAAACGGGTCTTGACTTTCATCAGAACCTCCTACGATCAGCAGATCACCCTTCACGATATGGCGGAAGCGGCAGGGGTCTCACCCCAGTATTTCTGCGCCTTCTTCAAGACTATGACCGAAAAGAGCCCGACGGAATATCTGAACAGCTACCGCATCGAACGCGCCTGCCGGAAACTCTAAAACTCTGACCGCAGCGTGACAGAGATTGCCTATTCCTGCGGCTTCAACGATCTGTCCTATTTTATCAAGACCTTCAAGGCGGAGAAGGGAATCACCCCACGTGCTTTCCGCAGATCAGAATAAAAAGCATTGCAGCCCGCAGCGCAGAATACCTGTGCCGCGGGCTGCTTTCTTCGGGAGGATGATTATCTCTTCTTTCTTGCCTTGAAATCCTTCATGATGGGAGCCGCCCAGTCTGCCATGAGAGGTTCTGCGTGGCGGACGGTGGAGATCGCATCATTCAGCGTTTCATAGTTGACCTGCGTACCGACGCTGTCGCTGTGGTAGTTGACGGAACGGTCACGGGAGATACCGATCTTTGCGGCGGTCTCTACGGCGTCAATGTTGGCGCCGAGGAATAAGAACTCCCAGCCGTACTTTTCCTTCTGCCGCTCGATCATTTCCTTGACCTTCTTGCTGTCGTAGAGGTGAGAGGCGTTCTCCATGCCGTCGGTGGTGATGACGAACAGGGTGCGCTCCGGGCGGTCTTCTTCTCTTGCGTATTTGTGGGTGTTGCCGATATGATGGATCGCGCCGCCGATGGCATCGATCAGCGCCGTGCAGCCGCCGACCATGTAGTCACGGTCCGTCATGGGCTTGATCTCCTTCAGATCGACGCGGTCATGAAGCACGGTGTTTTCCGTAGAGAAGAGCACCGTGGAGACGTATGCTTCGCCCTCCTCTTTTTTCTGCTTTTCGATCATGGCGTTGAAACCGCCGATGGTGTCGGATTCCAGTCCTGCCATAGAGCCGCTGCGGTCGAGGATGAAGACGAGTTCGGTAAGATTCTTTTTCATGGTATGTTCTCCTTTGTATTTTGATTTGGTTGATTTCCTTTTGTGACTATAGTATACCATGAAAAAACGGGGGATTGGTCGCCTGTCATGCGACAAAAAAGACTGCCTCAGAAAAATTTGAGACAGTCATAATTATATCACTGGGTCCCCAGAAGCATCTGATCAAAGGCGAACAGGGTATCGTTGATTTCAAAGATATCATAGACACCGCGGGAAATATAGTATTCCACGATGATATCGAATTTGCTTGCATGGGAAAGCGCAAATCCCGCTTTTGCAATGAAAGAACGGAGTTCATCCAGCGGCATCCGCAGGGCGACGCCGAACGCAACGGCAGTGGATTTCGACGGTTTATAGTAGATATCCGACCGGATCTTTGAAAACAGCTTCCGGTCGATATTGGCCTTTTTGTAGCACTGGGCATCGGTCATGCCGGATTCGTCGATCTTCCGGAGCAGCATCTGGGTAAAGCTCTCATCGAGCCGGGAGAGGGCGTCTTCCAGAGAAGAAAAATCCGCAGGGGACATCGCACCGTCAACGGAATCACAGAACGTCGGCATCTCCATGGGCTCGGGCCGGATGGGCTCGGGCTTGGAAGGCGCAAGCGAAAGGTCTTCTTTCTTTTCTTTGATTTTTTTGATAAATCCCTGTTTTTTCGGCGGTTTGGATTCCGCCATCTGGGGCATGGCAAAATTTGCCATGGGAGCAGAACCGATGAAATCCAGCTCGGTTTCTGAGCGGAGACGCTGACTTCTTCGTTTTTCCGTCTCCGCAAAGGCATCGGAGTAGGCGTCATCGATGTAGCTTCTGATCTCGCGGAACCGCTCGGTCCCCGCAGATACGGCGTTCGTGTCAAAGAGAACAAGATAGACCGTCATGTCGTGATCGTCAAGGAATGTCCGGATGGTTTCCTCAGCCACGGCGATGGCTTCCTCCACAGGATAACCGTATACTCCGGCAGAGATCAGCGGAAAAGCGACGGACTCACATCCGTTTTCCAGCGCCAGCGCAAGGGAAGAACGATAGCAGGAGACGAGCGCTTCCCGCTCTCCGTGCGCTCCATCCTTCCATATCGGACCGACGGTGTGGATGATATATTTGCAGGACATGTTGAAGCCGGGGGTGATCTTCGCTTCCCCGGTTTTGCAGCCGCCCAGCGTCAGACAGTGGGCGAGCAGCTTCGGGCCTGCGGCGCGGTGGATGGCACCGTCAACACCTCCGCCGCCCAGCAGCGTTTTGTTGGCCGCATTGACGACCGCATCGGTGTGCATGCGGGTGATATCGTTTCGTATGAGAAAGAACGGCATGGGGAAACCTCCTTTGTCGTTTTCAGCGGAATCTGTATCCCGCCGCGGTCAGCACGGTGACCGCCTTTTCTTTGTTTTCCGCTTTGATGAAGACATAATCCGTATTGAATGTGGAAAGGGCTAAAATGCCGATTTTGTTTTCGGCAAGAATATCCGCAATGGGCGCAAGAATACCGATGAGGGAAAAGTCGAGGGTTCCGATGATACGGAAGGCACACCAGCCATCCTCACGGTCGGCGATATCTTC
>JAKSPR010000308.1 GCA_024404655.1 Clostridia bacterium
CTTATAGGGAGCCATATGGTTCCCGTTCGAAGCCCCCACTTCTTTAAGTGGTGGGCAGTTCACTCGTGGGCTGAGAACGCTCCGATGAGTTCATCCAGTGCAGCTTGTGCCGCAGACTGTTTCTTTGCAAAGGATGATTCAAAGGTATTCTTCTTTGCGCTGTACATATCTTTGATCAACGAACCAAGACCGCCGATATCATAGATATAACCGAGGTCATAGACGCGGCTTGCAAAGATGATATCCAGCATGTCGGAGGACTCCGTGTCGCGGATGTAACGGTCGTTGAGTGCCGTTTCATAATAGGACTTTGTCAGCGTACCAACGGATTCCTGCGCCAGCGCTTCCAGAATGACACCGGCTTTTTGCGGATTCTGATTGGTGATCGGGATGGATACCCCGGGGACAAGACCGGTACTGATCAGGCACGAGTACTCCTTCTGTTCCTCATCCAGCTTTGGATAGGGCAGGATGCCGAAATCAAATTCTGCGTTGCGGATGAAGGAGATATCGACCAGCGCCCATCCGGCAAGGAGAAGCCGTCCTTCCAGAAACGCTTTGACGGAAACTTCAAAATCTCCGGTCATGTTCCGCTTGTCAAGGCAGTTTGTCAAGATCTTATCGACTGCCGCCGCGGAACGGGGCGTGTCCATCGTGATCGTAAGAGAACCGTCAGCGCTGCCGCTCACAATCCGTTCTCCTGTTCCAAAATAAAGGGAATGGGGGACGTTGAAGGCACAGAAAAGACCGTACTGATCGTCATTTGGCTTCAGCTTGTCGTCACCGTTCAGATCTGCGGAGAGGGTATTGCACATCTCAAACATGGTGTCAATGGTCCATTTGCCGCTCTTGACAAGCTGATAGGGGCTTTCCATATCGTTTTCCGAAATCAGGCGCTTGTTGAAAAACATAACCATGGTGCAGTCGTTGTCAAGTATGCTGATATCGCCTGTGGTAAAGTACAGTTTGTCTCCGATTCTCAGATTGTTGTTTGCACGGCTGTCCCACCAGGAATTGTCAAGATGCAGATCGGATATATCCAGCAGATTCAAATAGAGCCCTTCCTGGGCGTTCTTGACGGATGCATTCAGATAGGGCATGACCACATCATAGACAGCATCCCCGGCAAGGATCGTATCGAAAGCCATCTTGGAAGCATTCTGCAGCCGGGTCTGTTTGATATGGACATCATAATAGTCTTCAATCTTCGTATTGCGGTTGAATACTGTATCATTGATGAGGGAGCCATCGAGGGTTTCCGCATAGATTTCGATACTGGAATATTGACTGTAGGCAGACTCTTCTGTCAGAAACATGATATCCTCGCCGCCGAAGGTGATCCGGGGATGGGTCTCCTCAGTTTCGGAAACTGCGGAAGTGCCTGCGGGGGCCTGAACATCGGTATTACTTCCCCCGCTCTCCGCGCCGCAGGCGGTTACGGACAGAAGAATGGCTGACAGCAAAAGTGCTGTCTGGAATTTCGTCGTTTTCATGATGGTTCCTCCTTTTATGGCTGCTGCGGCGGATAAAGCGGGTCCGCGTGCATGATGTGGGGAATCAGGTGAAGAAGATCCTGATCCCAGTCCCATAGCAGGGACGCATACAGGGCAACCGATGTGTCGATGGTACTTTCAAACATACCGTCTTCCACAAGGGCTGTGACATTGACCTCCCGGATATCAGCCTCTGATACCAGACGGCACCAGTTTTTCAGTTTGTCTGCATTGACGATCCAGTAGGGACGGACCTTCTGCCAGGTGTAGGCAAGATACTGTTTTCTTGCTTCCAGATAGGAATCCTGCGCCTCACCAATTACGACGCTGCCGTTATCATAGTGGGAGAAATGTCCCCAGTCAAGGTAAGCAAAGCCTTTGAGCACCACGCCGAAGCGGGTGTCTTTACCGTTTATGTGCAGAAGCTTCTCGGTATAGTCAAGGGCTGTTTCAGCCGAATCGCGGTTGGAGGGGGAGTAGTCAAAGGGGAAACCGCCGCAGTCCTCCCAGATAATGCTGACATCCTTGTCGATTGCATCCAGCGCCTGATACCGTTCTCTGACGGAGGTTGCATGAATACCGAACTGAATATCAAGCTTTGGATCAACCCGGTGAAGCTCTTTGCAGATGTTGTCTGCCCAGTGTGCGACCAGTTCCGCAATCGGCACACCGCCGATCTCCTGCTGATTGGTTTCGGTAAAGGACTGGAAGTAAACGCCGTCCCCGCCCAGCGCATAATACTGATTCAGATAAGTATCCACCACATGATCGGCCCATTTCTTCTGCTGCTCCGGATCAGCGGGATCAACCCCATCGATACCCCAGCAGGCGGAATAGCCCCAGTAAACGCTGATGCCCCGACGGTGTGCTTCGGCAAGGAACTCCGGTGCGTTATAGGGAACATGATCGTTCCAGATCGTCAGAGTGTTCATGGAGAGGGCGGACATGTTGTAAAGAAATCTGCGGTAGTCGTAGATTTTGTGTCCCCAGCACCAGATTCCGCGTTTGGCCACTTTCGGATAGCTTTGCTTTGTCCATTCGGAACAGGTTTCGAGAAAAGGCTCATGCCGATGGTTGAAGGTCGCCGCTTTGTAGCGCAGGATATCGCAGATATACTCCCTGTCAAAGGTATGAACCGCATGGAGAAGTCCGGCCTCGTCTGCACCGTAGAGCAGAACCACCTGTCTGTCCGGATTCCAGGGGGATGTCATGATCCGGATGGAGTAGCCCTCGGCGTGTCCCTCTTTTGCAAGCGTACCGTCTGCAAGCAGATGGGAGATCGTCTCACCGCAGCCCGGTGTGCCCATGATAATCAGATTTTCCCCGGATAATTTTTGCGGTGTCTGCTCCGCAGATTCCTCTGTGACGGCAAGCGGATAGGGAAGATACGCATCCACAATACCGTAAAGGTCAAAGACTGCACAGCGGAAAGTCTTTGCATCCGTGTGCGGGATCAGCATCCGCCATTTCCCGATTTTGATATCTTTTGTGTCGATCATAATGATTCCTCCGAAAAAGCTGCGCGGCATGAATGCCGCAGACAGCAAAAATCCTTGATTTCCTGTCTTTATTGTAGTATAATTGACATGGAAAAGATAGCACAGTTTATACATCCCATTATCAATATTTTGACATCTTATCCCGAAGGAGACGAAAAACGATGATCAGCCGCGACTTTGTATCACGCTACCGCACGCTACCCGCCGCTTCCTGGGAGGACGATCTCACGCCGGCAGCATTTGCTTTCTTAGCGCCGAGTGATAAGGACTCTGCCTATGCGGTGATCTGTCCGATGCACAACCACCCGGAACCGGAGCTTCTGCTTGTCATGGATGGTACGCTGTCAGTCCGCCGGGAAGGGGAACACTGTTTTCAGACTGCCCGTGCCGGAGATTTTCTCTCTTTTGCCGCGTATGAAGCCCATGAGACCGCCATGCGGGAAAACGACCGCGTCCGCGCAGTCAGTATCTGTTTTGATCCGTCGCTTCTGATTCATCCCCTCTCCGATGTCAGCCGCAGACTGGCAGAGGGCGTGTCCTGTGCCGCACTGTATCCGGAGCCGAGAATCGCCGCAGAGGACCCCGGATGTGATGTGCTCCGCCGGTGCTTTACCGCCATGCGGGACGCGCTGGATGCCCCCGGGGCCTGCCGGGAAACGGCGTTTTTATCCGCGCTTTATGAACTGTTTGCTCGTTTTGAAGAATACGGCTATCTGCGCAGCAGCGATACCCCCGCAGATGC
>JAKSPR010000309.1 GCA_024404655.1 Clostridia bacterium
CCGGTAGCGGGATGAAGCCCAAATCAAGCCGAGGGCAGAAAACCCGGCTGAACAGGTTTCTACAAAAAAATACCGCCGCAGTAACCTGCGGCGGCAAATATTTGAAACAATATCTCAAGCCAGCATATCGTCGATGTTGACCGGCATACCGGTTTCCATGGACTTGTTGCAGGCAAGAACAAAGGCAAGGGTCTTGACTGCATCCTCGTAGGGAGAACGGATCTTGGAACCGTCGCCTGCGATGACGCCCTCGATGAAGGTTCTGTCGCAGATGAGACCGGCATCGCCGTTCTGACGGTAGACGATGGAATCACCGCTGGCGCTTGCTACGCCGCCGTCGTTGGAGATGACGAAGCCTTCCTTCTTCTCTTCCTTGGGCTCGGGTTTCTCGCCGAAGACCTCGAAGGTGCCGAGGATACGCAGGTCAGCGCGCTTGTCCTTGGTGGAGAAGGTGACCTTGGAGTCAAATGCGTTGCCGCCGGTGACATAGCAGCCGGTGGAGATGGAAGCCAGAACACCGCTCTTGAACTTGACAACGGTGGTGGTCAGGTCATCGGTATTGTAGTTTGCGGGACCGTTCTTGACAAAACCTCTGGTGCCCATGGTAAAGACGGTTTCCGGTTCACCCATCATGTAGCGGATGATATCGAACTGGTGAACGGTCTGCTCAACGATCTGACCGCCGGACAGGCTCTTGTCTGCCCACCAGTCGGTGCCGGGGATGCCGCCCATGCGGGCACATTCCACATAGATGACCTCATTGGACTCAACGAAAGCACGGTTGGGCTCGACCAGATTGGAATATCTGCACTGGAAGCCGCAGCCGGTGATGATGTTGTGCTCCTTGATGGAGTCGCGGATCTCCTTTGCAAGGCTCATTTCCAGAGCGACGGGCTTCTCCACGAAGAAGTGGATGCCGCGGGCAATCAGATTGCGCTCCACATCGCCGTGCTTGTAAGGCGGGATGCAGACGAAGACGATCTCCGGCTTGACGGTGTCAAGCATTTCAACATAGTCGGTGAAAACTTCACCGCAGCCAGCCTTGGCTGCAAAGCCCTCGGCGCGCTCCTTGATGAGATCGCAGAAGCCGACCATTTCAATGATGTCGCCGTACTGCATGAAGTGTCCCAGATGGTAGGTACCGATGCCGCCGCATCCGATGATAGCAAGTCTCTTTTTCATGATGATAATCTCCTTTGTTGTTTCTTATTTTGCGTAGTCACAGAGAACCTGAACCTGTTCTCTGACCATTTTGTAGTAATCCGGCCAGGACTGATCGGGATCGGTCTTACCGACCTCGGCAGTCAGATAGCCGTCAAAGCCGCCGGCTTTGAGGGACGGAATGACCTTGTCCCAACGGATATCGGCATCGGTGATATCACACCAGACGCCGCCCTGATTGATGGATCCCTTATTGCGCTTGTAACCCTTGACATGGACTTTTACGATGCGTCCCGCAAGAATCTCCGTCCAGTATTCGGACCAGGAGAAAGCGTGCATGTTGCCCGCATCAAAGTAGACCGCATATTCGGGGCAGTCCAGCTCATCAAGGAAGTGAACCATGTCAAAAGGAGAGGTGAAGAAGCCGTTCCAGACGTTCTCAACACCGATCTTAATTCCGCAGCCCTTGACTTCCTCCTTCATTTCCTTCATGGCGATGATGGAGTTCTTCCAGGAATCCAGCAGCGTTCTGCCCTCGCCCATACCGCCGGGAACCATCAGGACACCGTCTGCGCCCAGCTTCTTTGCCAGATAAATCTGACGGCGGAGCACATCTTTGGCATGCTCTCTGACGGCAGGATCGTGGTCACCCCACATACCGCCGTGCATGGAGGAGGAGATGCTGACAATGGGAAGATTGTATTTTTCGGACAGCGCTTTGATTTCGTCCAGCTCCGCATCCGTGGTATTCATGGACAAACCGTGTACTGCGCCCGGTGCGTCAAGATTCAGCTCGATGCCGTCAAAGCCTGCTTCGCTGATCTCACGGAACATATCGGCAAAACCGGTATCTGCCTTGACAGACCACGCATTGATTGATGTTTTCATTGTTTTTGTCGTCCTTTCTGTGAATAATGCCGGATCAAAACCGGAAATCCGGAATTTTTATTTTTCCGTATGGTCAGGAATACAATCCGGACTTGATTTTTTCCTATATTCAGTGTATACTATATTCAAGGAAAACACAAGGGAAAAAACCATAAAAACATGGATTTTTCGCCAATCGCATGTAAAAAAGGAGGTCTGTTTATTATGCAGGATCAGCACTGCTCCTATAATCGCCTCATGACTGCGGAAAGCAGCAACACCTCGGATGACTCCCGTCATCTGCTTGTCAACTGTGCGGGCCGCTGTGTCATGCCGCAGTATTTCTGTACCAATCAGCCGGAGGGCCGCCGGGACCACTACATGATGTATCTGACCCACGGACTTCTGAAAATATCCTCCGGTACCCATGACGCGGATGAGCCGATGTTCCTCTGTCCGGGGCAGCTGTTTTTATATCCGCCCCACGTCGCCTATCGCTATGAATCCGCCGATGACCAGGAGGTGCGGTATTACTGGATCCACTTCACCGGCTATGGCGCAGCGGGACTGCTTTCGGAATGTTCCATTCCCGTGGGAGCGGTGCGGACCGTCGGTTTTCCGGACGGAATCGAGGACTGCTACCGCGCCTTGTTCCGCTGCTTCATCACAAGAACCCCCTGCTCCGACACGGCGGCGGCAGCCAAGCTGACGGAGATCTGCGCCCGGTTCGGGGACGCCATGCAAACGGAATCGGAAAATCCGGAACGGGAGCATCTGCCCGTCCGGCAGATCTATACGTCCCTTTCCTATCTGCATGAGAATCTTTCACTTCCGCTCACCGTGGAGGAACTGGCTGCCATGGAACATCTCGGCGTCAGCCGCTACCGTTCCCTGTTCCGCACGCTGACGGGACTGTCTCCTGTCGCCTATATCACGGGACAGCGCATCGCCCGCGCCTGTGAACTCTTATCCCAGACAAGTCTGCCGATGCAGGATATTGCCTCGGCGGTCGGCTATGCAGACCCCCTCTATTTCAGCCGTGTGTTCCGCGCCCAGACCGGAGAGACGCCCTCCGCCTACCGCAAAAAGCGAAGATAATTCTCCATCCTGCCCGGAAAATCCTTCCATTTCTGCCGGATATTGTGGGTTGAAACAGAACCTCCCTTATGTTACAATAAGAGCACAGATGAGTGTTTGCCAAAACAAGAAGGAGGTCCTATGATGAACAAAAACGATCACCCGCACGGGCTGTATACTTTTCTTCTGACAGCCGTATTGCTTTTTACATTTTTGACCCAGACGGTATCCGCAGTACCGGATGACCCCTCCGCCTATCCCACGGTTCCCGTGTACCTTGATGGGCATGATACGGGAGCACGGGCGTATGTGCTTGAGGACGGGGTGACCTATATGACCCTGCGGGGTGCCGCGCCGATCCTTTTTCCGGGTGCGGAAATCACCTGGGACAGCAAAGGGGGAACGGCGTCGCTGAAAACGAAAAATCTGGAGCTCACCGCTGTGTGGGGACAACCCTATATTACGGCAAACGGGCGATATTTTGCTCTGTCGTCCCTCTATCCTGCCGAAAACAAACTGGTGAACGGCGTGACTTACATCCCGCTGCGGCTGCTCGCCCGGGCGGCTGGTGCGGATATTGCATGGAACGGCTCCGCCCGCCGGGTGGAAATCACAGGCGG
>JAKSPR010000031.1 GCA_024404655.1 Clostridia bacterium
CCGTATACCGTATGCGCACTGACCCATGGCAGCCATGTGCTCTGCGAAAAGCCGCTTTCCGGCGCGTGGGAGGATTCTGTTTCTCTGCAGGCGCTCTCCGAGAAGACCGGACGCTTCATCATGTCGGGCTTCCAGTGGTCCCATAATGAGGCCATTCTCGCCCTCAAGCAGGATATCATGGACGGCGTCTACGGCGCAGCCGTAAGACTGAAAACGCTGGTGCTCTGGCCGAGACGCAGATCTTATTTCTGCCGCGGTACCATGTGGGCAGGAAAGAAATTCGCAGGTGACGGTACACCGATTTTTGACAGCGTCGCAAGCAATGCGGCTGCCCATTATCTGCATAACATGCTGTTCGTCCTCGGTTCAAAGCAGAATGAAGCCGCAATGCCGGAGAAGCTGGATGCCGAGCTGTTCCGCGCCAATCCCATTGAGAACTTTGATACAGCCCTGATCCGTGCCTATATGCCGGGCGGCGCAGACGTTCTGTTCATTGCTTCCCATGCAACCAAAGAATGTCGGAATCCCCGGTTTGAATATCAGTTTGAAAAGGGCATTGTGACTTTTGATCAGGACCACGGCTGTCAGATCGTCGGTCATCTGGAAGACGGCCGGGAGATCGTTTACGGCAATCCCTTTGACGACCAGATGAAGAAAATCCGCATCGCCATTGCAAACGCAAAGGAGACCGACCCGGAGAAGCGCTTCATTCCCTGCGGCGTCAGAACGGCGGCTCCCCACGTCCATGTGATCACTGCTATGAAGGACGCAAAGATCGTGACCTTCACAGACCCCATTCTGACCGTCGATACGAGCGCGGGAGCGGAAGACCCGCAGATGATTGCCAAAGGCCTTACCGAGGCTCTGGAGACCTGCTACGCCGAAGGATGCATGCTCAGCGAGGCAGATGCCGTTTCCCCTGAATTCAAAGAGATTGTCAAGGATATGAATAACCTGAAGATCTGAGGAGTGTCGTCATGAAAAAGATTATTTTCATTATCGCCGCATTATTCCTGTTATCGTCCTGTCAGGCACAGTCTGCCCCTGCAGTGCAGTCCGATACCAATACAGAACAGAATACAGCCGCCCCGGTGGAAACGGTTTGTCTGGAAAGTCCGGAAACAGCGGAAGCTCTGGACGATACCAACGCAGAAATTGAAGAAACCGCAGAAGTGACCGGGACCCAATCCCCCTCTGATGAGGAATCGGGACCGCAGAATGAATTTCTGCCAGAGGAGCAGTTATTGATCGTCGGGGGCGAAAAGCATCACATCGAAACGTATATGGAAACCCCGTCGGGTTGTTACATCTTAACCGATAAACGCGCAATCTATTATTATCATAACTTCAATCAGAAGATTGCACTTGTTTGTCCGGCAGATGAGAGATACGGTGTGGATCAGATGTATACCGTGGGCAAACATCTGTATTATACCACCATGGACAGAATCGACAGCATGGCAAAGCGTCTCTGCCACTATGACCCCACATTGGATCTCACTGAATTTATGATGTTCTATGGCAATCTTGCGTATCAGGACGGTACACTGGTCGTGATACAGGAAAGATCCGGTACCATGTTTTTCATGAACAGTCTGTATGCCGCATCTGCGGATGATGCCGATCTGCATCCTGTCGTTCTGCCGGACGTCATGTGGGGATATATCCGACCGGATAATCTGTCGTTTGACGATCAGAATAATCTGCACTTCTATGCGATCCCGACCGTTATCGGGGATGAGGGCTTACAGAATTATCTGAAAACGGAAAGCAAAGAATATGTGATCCCTCTTGACCGTATCCGATAATTCAGAAAAAACAAAAAACATCGGAACCCTCACGGGTTCCGATGTTCGTTTTCCAATCGGAATTATTCAGCTTCTACAGCTGCTTCTTCAACGATCTGAGCTTCCTCTTCAGCAGCCGCAGCCTCGATCAGCGCGCGGATGGAAAGGGAAACCTTCTTGTTCTCCATGTCGATGCCGATGATCTTTGCATCAACTTCCTGACCCTTCTGCAGAACATCAGCGGGGTTGTTGATGCGCTTATCAGCGATCTGGGAGATGTGGATCAGACCGTCAACGCCGGGGATGATCTCAGCAAATGCACCGAAGGGCATCATGTTGACGATCTTGACAGTAGCAACATCGCCTTCCTGATACTTGTCGGTGAAGATCTTCCACGGGTTCATATCGTCGGTCTTGTAACCGAGAGAAATTCTCTTCTTTTCTGCGTCGAAGTCCTTGACGTAGACGTGAATGGTCTCGCCGATGGCAACAACATCAGAAGGATGCTTGATGCGCTTCCAGGAGAGCTCAGAGGTGTGAACCATACCGTCAACACCGCCGAGGTCAACGAATGCGCCGTAAGGCATGAAGGACTTGACGACACCGTCATATTCCTTGCCGACTTCAATGTCAGACCAGAATGCGGTTTCCTTCTCTGCACGCTCAGCCTTGAGGACTTCGCGGATGGAAGCAACAGCTCTTCTTCTCTGCTCGTTGATGTCGATGATCTTGACACGCTGGGTAGTGCCCTGCAGCTCCTTCAGATCAGCCTCTCTGGGCAGACCGGAGTGGGATGCGGGAACGAAAATCTTCATGCCCTTGATCATGACGATAACGCCCTTTTCGAGGGTGTCAACGATCTTACCGGTGAGGATGGTGCCGTCATTGAATGCAGCAACGATCTCGCTCCAGTTGTTGGCATTGTCGATCTTCTTCTTGGACAGGGTAGCGACACCGTCGATATCGCTGACGCGGACTGCGATTGCTTCGATTTCATCGCCGACCTTGAACATGTTCGCAACGTCTGCGGTAGGGTCATCGGTAACATCGTTGAAGGACAGAATACCTGTTACCTTAGAACCGATGTCAAGATGGAACTCAGTTGCACAAACCGATGTAATGACACCCTTGACCACGTCTCCTGTATTTAAA
This sequence comes from Clostridia bacterium, assembly GCA_024404655.1. Taxonomy (GTDB): domain Bacteria; phylum Bacillota; class Clostridia; order Oscillospirales; family CAG-272; genus RGIG3925. Next base: position 2,940 of record JAKSPR010000031.1, read on the forward strand.
GTTTTGAAAGATTCGTCCAGCATTTGCGCGAAGTTTTCTTCCATGATTTCGCTCATAATTCTTTTAACCTCCTGTATTATACTGTCGGGTGTGGACGCACCCGCAGTGATGCCTGCACGTATGTGCGGCGCTAACAGATGCCGCGGAACGTCGGTGGGGCTTTCGACGAAGAACGTGTTTTCGCAGTGACGCTTGCTGATGGCGTACAGTTTCTGCGTGTTGGAACTTCCCCGGCCGCCGATGACGAGCATCACATCCGCCCATCGGGCGATGTCTTCCGTTTCGGTCTGACGGTTTTCTGTCACATTACATATTGTATCAAAAATTTTCGCGTTTGTATATAGTTTTCGCAGAATATCTTGACAAATTTTACAATCTGCTAACTTTTGTGTCGTTTGTGAGACATATATGAACAATTTGTGTCTAAAAGTGATGCCTTCCGGCGATTCTGTCCATGCCCGGAACTCATCGGAGTTCTCAAAAACGCGGGTTTCGCAGGCGAAGCGGCTGCGGATGCCCAGGACCTCCGGATGGTTGGGATCGCCGTAGATGATGCCCACAGCATCTTTGGGATGATCTTTGTAAGGCGCGGATTCCGTTTCCGCGATGCGGTGGATCTTGCTCACAAAGGGACAGGTGCAGTCGATTACCGTCATGTCGGGATGGGAAGCCTGATAGACACGGAGATCGTCCACCACGCTTTTCAGGGTTCCGTGGGTGCGGATGACGACGATCAAAGGCGTGTTCCCGCATTCCTCCATGACGCCTGGCAGCTCATCCGGCTCAATGGCCGTGATGCCCTGATCGGAGAGAGATTTCACCGCGATGGGATTGTGGATCAGCTCTCCCAGTGTCACGATGCGCGCCAGAGGATTTTCGTCCCGCAGCTTCTGCACCGTTTCCATGGCACGGCGCACGCCGAAGCAGAAGCCGGCATTTTCCGCGATCCGGATGCTCATGGCAGAAGAGCCTCCGCCTGGGTCTGTTTTTCGTCCATGGCGCAGATTTCACCGAAAACATACTCCGTCACAGCGCGGTAGTTTTCGTTGTTGTTCTGCTCCGCACTGGTGACAGCGGAAAATTCTTCGGCTTCCATCGGACGGCCGATAATGATATCGGTCTTGCGGAAGAGGGACAGTTTGTGATTCTTTGTGTGGATGCAGACGGGGAGCACCCGTGCACCGGTACGCTGCAGAACCATGCCGGTACCGTTATGGATCTGCGTCCCGCGGGGCGGAACGCCGGGATTTCTGTGTCCCTGGGGGAAGATGCCGACCGGCTTGCCGTCGTTTAGGAGCTCGATCGTCTTCTTGATCGCGCCCACATCTCCCGCGCCCCGTTTGATCGGGACACAGCCGAAAGCTCTGATCACACTGCCCACCAGAGGAATCCGGAACAGCTCCTCTTTGGCCACATAGTAAACCTTGATTTTCAGAACGGCGATGGTGACAAAGGGGTCCATGGCATGAATGTGGTTGCAGCAGAGAAGGAAGGGCCGGTCGTCCGACGGGATATTCTCCGCGCCGATGATGTTGATCCGGTAAACCTTCTGAAACACTCCCGCCAGCAGGCGGATGCAGTTATCATAAAATCCCATAAGAAAATTCCTTTCGGCAGATGAAACTTAATGAAGTCCGCGCTCTTCAAGCAGGGAACGGATATAGGCGACGTTTTCCTCAATGGTCATATCAGAGTTGTCCAGCATAACGGCGTCTTCTGCCGGAACGGCGGGAGCAACCTCCCGTGTGCGGTCCTGTTCGTCCCGCGCTTCGATCTCCGCAAGGATCTGTTCAAGGGTCACATCCTGTCCCTTTTCCAGAAGCTCCAGATATCTGCGTTTTGCGCGGGCTTCAGGGGAGGCGAACATGAAGATCTTCAGCTGTGCATCGGGCAGGATCACCGTGCCGATGTCACGTCCGTCCATGATGACGTTGTTTGCCTTTGCCATATCGCGCTGCAGGGCAAGGAGGAATGTGCGGACCTCGGGAATCTTTGATACCGCAGAGGCATAAAGGGAAATTTCATTTTCCCGGATGGCAAAAGAAACGTCCTCGCCGTTGAGCAGCACATGCTGGGCTCCGTCCTCCCCGTAGGAAAGGGTGACTGCGATTTCCGGCAGCAGGGCAATGACGGCCTCTTTGTCGGCGGGATCGACCCCCGCACGGCGGGTATGAAGACCGATGGAGCGGTACATGGCGCCGGTGTCCACATAGATAAACGAAAGCTCCCGCGCCAGCGCTTTGGCAACGGTGCTCTTTCCGGCCCCGGAGGGACCGTCAATGGCAATATTGATCATATCTGTACTTCCTTTCAGACTGGTAAATGCGTCCGGAGGATATTGTGCCCGCCGGGCGTCCTTTTATGACTCTGCCGCCGCATGTCCTGCCGCCATGGCGGTGGAGAAGGCGATCTGCAGATTGAAACCGCCGGTATAGGCGTCCACGTCAATGACCTCCCCCGCAAAATAAAGACCTTTGACCTTCTTTGATTCCATGGTCTTCGGGGAAAGCTCCTTTACCGATACGCCGCCGGAGGTGATGATGGCCTCATCCACGGGCCGGAAGCCCTTCACATGGATGGGGAAGTCCTTGAGGATCGTGAGCAGTGCTTTGCGCTGCTCCTTGGTCACGGAGTTGCATTTTGCCGCCGGATCAATGCCGGACAGCTTTGTCACCACGGGCTGCATCTTTGCGGGGAGCAGTCCGCCCATGACATTGGAGAAATTCTTGTTGATGGCGGCACGGAAGTCGTTTAAGATGCGGGTATCCAGCGTCTTTTCGTCCAGCGCCGGTTTCAGATCGAGGTGCAGAACGTATTCGCCGATCTTCGCCCGGTCAAGATGTGCCGAAGCGGAGAGGATCATAGGACCCGATACACCGAAATGGGTAAACAGCATCTCGCCGAAATCCTCATAGACGACCTTGCCTGCCGCATCTTTGATGGTCAGCGCCGTATTTTTGAGGGACAGCCCCATCATCTCGGCGCAGAAGGATTCCTGACAGACAAGCGGTACCAGAGAGGGCCCGGTGGGCATGACCTCCAGCCCGGCGCGCTTGGCAAAGCGGTAGCCGTCGCCCGTGGAGCCTGTTCCGGGATAGGAAAGACCGCCGGTGCAGACGATGACACGGTCAAAGGGATAGGAACCGCGGATGGTTTCCACGCCTGTGACCGCGTCTCCCGCTTCGTTCAGAATCAGCCCCTTGACGGCCTCATGCCGCACGGTCACATCGGTGTATTCCAGATTCTTTTTCAGCGCGTCCACAATGTCGTGGGCGTTGTCGGAGACCGGGAAGACCCGGTTGCCGCGCTCGGTCTTTAATGGTACCCCAAGCATTTCAAAATGCGCTTTGGTGTCCTCCGGGGTGAAGCTGTTGACCGCTCCGTAGAGAAAACGCGGATTGCGGGGGACGTTGCGGATGAATTCGTCCGGGGTGCAGTCGTTTGTCACATTGCAGCGTCCTTTGCCCGTGATCGCCAGCTTTTTGCCGAGTACCGGGTTCTTTTCGTACAGCGTGACAATCGCCCCGTAGGAGGCCGCCGCCGCCGCTGCCATCATGCCTGCCGCGCCGCCGCCGATAACAGCCACGCGGGGTGTTTTTTCACTCATAGAATTTGATTGCTCCGTTCAGTTCTTGCCGTTTTTGGCGTAAACATCGTATTCATCCCAGACGGCTTCCAGCTTGGCAAAGGTCTCGGAGACCTCGGAGGAGCGCTTTTTGGAGATGGCGACGATGAGGGCGTTGATAACGGACAGAGGAGCGACGTAGGAATCCACGAAAGATGCCATGTCGCTGCGGGCGATCAGCAGATGATCGGCTCCCGCCGCCAGAGGAGACGCCGCACTGTCGGTCAGGGCGATGGTTTCGGCCCCTCTTGCCTTTGCGTAGTCGATGGCGTTGATGATGCGCTTGGAGTAGCGCGGGAAACTGATGCCGATGAAGACGTCGCCCTTGTCCACGCGGAACAGCTGCTCAAACATTTCGGAGGAGCTGGTGGCCTGGATGACGATGACGCCCGGGAACATCAGGTTGAAATAATAGCCCATGAAGTTTGCCAGCAGCGCGGCGGAGCGCATGCCGGAAATATAGATGTGCTTTGCGCCGATGATGGCATCCACTGCCGCGTCAAAGGCCTGATGGTCGATGCGGTCGAGGGTGGTGCGGATCTTGTCGATATCACCTGTCAGGATCTTGTCGAGGACTTCGCCGTCGGCAATGCGGTCATTGGTGATCTCAATGCGCTGGACGGAGGTGAGCTTGGTGCGGATGAGCTCCTGCAGGGAACGCTGCAGTTCCGGATAACCGTCAAAACCCAGCTCGATGGCGAAGCGGACGACGGTGGATTCGGAGACCTTGACGATCGCGCCCAGCTTGGACGCGGTCAGATAAGCCGCTTTGTCGTAATGCTCCAGCATATAGCGTCCGATCTGCTTCTGTCCTTTGGAGAACTCCGGCATCATGGTTTCGATTTTGGTCAGAATATCCTGTGTCATGACTGTAACCGATTCCTTTCTTTCATAAATTGGTCTGTGGACGGAGATGTCAGAATAATATCAGTTTTTTACAAGACGGACGACCGCAGCCGACCGGTACATGGTGGCTGCGGTGCCGTTATTGATTTTTGGTTGGATCAGTTGTCCTTGGGGGTGATATAACCGAGTGCGGTGAGCGCTTCGGCTTCAAGGACTGCACCGCCGGCAGCGCCGCGGAGGGTATTGTGTGCAAGACCGACGAACTTATAGTCATAGACGAAGTCTTCACGCAGACGGCCGACGCAGACGCCCATACCGCCTTCGGTATCGCGGTCGAGTGCGGTCTGAGGACGGTTGTCTTCCTCAAAGTAGGTGATGAACTGCTTCGGTGCGGAGGGCAGGTCATATTCCTGGGGCATGCCGCGGAAGTTCTTCCATGCTTCGAGAATCTGTTCCTTGGTGGGCTTCTTCTTGAACTTTACAAAAACAGCCGCCATGTGACCGTCGGAGACGGGAACACGGATGCACTGGGTGGTGATGACGGGAGAAGCAGCCTTTGCGATCTGACCGTTTTCGATATGGCCCCAGATCTTTAAGGGTTCCTGTTCGCTCTTTTCTTCCTCACCGCCGATATAGGGGATGACGTTGTCGATCATCTCGGGCCACTCCTTGAAGGTCTTGCCGGCGCCGGAAATTGCCTGATACGTGGTAGCGACGACTTCATAGGGCTCATATTCCAGCAGCGCGGTCAGCGCGGGAACGTAAGCCTGAATGGAGCAGTTGGGCTTGACGGCGATGAAGCCGCGCTTGGTGCCCAGACGCTTCTTCTGCTCTTCGATGATGGCGAAATGAGCGGCGTTGATCTCCGGAATGACCATGGGAACGTCGGAGGTCCAGCGGTGTGCGGAGTTATTGGAAATGACGGGGGTCTCGGCCTTGGCGTAAGCCTCTTCCAGTGCCTTGATCTCGTCCTTCTTCATATTGACTGCGCAGAAAACGACGTCGACCTTGCCGGTGACGGCCTCGATATCCTGTGCGTCGATGACGACCATGTTTTTGACACGCTCGGGCATCGGAACTTTCATCTTCCAACGACCGCCGAGAGCTGCTTCGTAGGTCTGGCCTGCGGAGCGGGCGCTTGCTGCGAGGGTAGTGACTTCAAAATAAGGATGGTTATCGAGCAGAGTGATGAAGCGCTGACCGACCATACCGGTTGCGCCGACGACAGCGGCGCGGAGCTTTTTGGAAAGAACCATGATATTTGATTTCCTTTCATCGGGGTTTATTTTTCTATATAGTCTCTATAGTATATCATTGATCCGGGGGTTTGTCAACAAACAAATTATGAATAATTGAAAATGAAATCCTGCAAAAGAACCTGTCCGTGGAATATTTATTCCGGCAAACGGCGGGAATCGGCTTCATAGAATGTTCCGCCGATAATATGGTTGTTCCGGAATTCTGCATGCCGGACTTCGCCATATAACGCAAGAAATGACAGGGATTTGTCTGTAAGGTTTTCGATCCGGCAATCGGATACAGACAGAATATCAATGGTACTCTTTGGCCAGACGCAGATGGTGGGTGCCGGAACACACATTTCACGGCGGTATACGTTGCGGATACATAAAGCATGCACGGCAACGTCCCCGTCAAGCCAGATCAGAGGGAACACATACATATTCCGCGCAACCTCTGCGCTGATATGCAGGTACTCATACCGTGGAGATTTTGATGCGAAAATATCCTCGATCACGATACCGTCATAGTATCCCGTTGTTTCTCCGGCATAATATTTTGTCAGGCCGATGCAGTACTGGTAAAATGTGCCGTGAACATCTGAAATATGGATATCCGTGACAGCATGTTTTACGGTCAGAAGCCGTGCGGCACTGTGACAGCCCTCACAGTAGATACCGCGAATGTCGATATGAGAGATCGGTCCGCTGCTGCCTTCATCTGCATTCAGAGCCACAAGGTCATCATAACAGGCTCCCTGCAGGTTCCGGATGTGACCGAAATGACAATTGCCGTTCAGATGGATACCGTCCATGTTGACGGGGCGCGGATTTCCCAAATTAAAATCAAAACGGATATTTTCCACTGTGAAGTAGGAAACAGTATCAAGAACACAGGCAAAGGTCACGGTGTCCTTGATCGTAAGATCACGGAATATAAAATTCCGGACTTTTCTGAAAAAGAAGCAGGAGCCGTCGTAATCCGGAGGATAATCCTCTGTTTTATAGTGAAGAGGATTTTTCAGCTGACCGAGATTGTTGTAATCCCAGATTCCGCCGGAGATGCAGATATCCGTATCTCCGTTTTCGGGATCGGCATTTTCAAGCATCCGACAGTTGGAATTCTCTGCCAGCCGGATCACAGCATAGCGCGGAAGCACCAGAGACTGTCTGGAATGGATCAGGAGGGGCTTATCAATCAGATAACAGACCGTTGGCTCCGGCAGCCGGATTTCAATACGACCGGAATCCAGAAGTGATTGAATGGCATCTGTATCGGTGTTGATTCCGTCTCCGAATAAAGTATACATATCTTTCATAGTACCCGTGCCCTTTGTTTTATCAATAGCAGAAATTTTTATTCCGTTACGGCCACTGTACCCGCTCCATGGCGATCATCGCAGCCATGAGGCCGCGTTTTCCGCCCTGATGTTTCACGGCGTAGCGGTGGGAGAAAAAGACGTCCGGCTGACAGCAGGTACAGAAGGGAGAAACCTCGATATGCGCCGAGGGGACGCCCGCTTTTTCGAGAATGATTTGATTGAGCAGCCGCAGGTCGCAGTGAAAACGGTCGGGATTTTCGTAATCCGCCGATTTTGCAAAGACGCGTTCGCAGATATCCGCCCCGAAGACGGAGAGAAACCGTTCATAGAACGCATCGTCGATCTCATAACAGCAGAGCCCCACGGCGTTTCCGACGGAAACGAGAATATCCCTGCGTTTGGCTCCCAGCGCTTCCATGGCGGAGACCGTATTTTCCGCAATGCAGCCGAGGGTTCCTTTCCAGCCTGCGTGGGCAGCACCGATGACGGCGTGGACGGGGTCCCAGAACAGGATCGGCACACAGTCTGCCGTGCGGATGGTCAGAGCAAGACCGGGTTCCCGCGTGACAAGAGCGTCAAAGCCGTCGGCATAGATTCCGCCCGGCAGAGGATGATTTTCGTCGATTCCCATACCGCGGTCCGCCTGTGTGACTGCATAGACCAGATTTGTGTGGGTCTGCCATGCACAGACGGGGTGATCTTCCCCGATGCCGAGCGAAGCGGCAAACCGGCGGTAGTTCTCTTTTGTCAGTGCCCGGTCCTCCCCGACGGAGAAACCGAAGTTCATATCGGACAGGTAAGGATCCGTACTGACTCCGCCGCCGTGTCGGGTGGAAAAACCGTGACAAAGACGGTATTTTTGACGTTCTTCCGCATCCTCCGAAGTTTTCCACATGGAATCCACGTGTTTTTCCGGTGTTTTCCCACAGCTAAAAGCGGTCTTATCCACAGAGTTCTCCACAGGATGTGGATAAGATCGGATATTTCCCGCGCCGTTCTCACAGAACAGCCGGGAGGAAAACCATGTGGCTTTGCCGTTTTCATTCTTCTGCATGGGATGGAGCCTCCTTCCGATAAAAGCTTATCTCCGATAAAAGTTTATCTCCGATAAAAGCTTATCATTTACAGTACAAATTTCTTGACGGGTTTGATGCACAGCCGTTCTTCGCCGTTGTCATAAAGTGCCGACTGCACCTGACCCAGCGCAAAGAAGCCTTTTTCCTCGCCGCAGATCCGCAGATACTCGCCCGAGGAAAGTCCTTCTGGCTTGTTTTTCAGTTTATGTACCCAGATCGGCTGCCCGTTGTCGGCGAGCCGTTCAAAGAAGGGTGGCAGAGTGACGGCGCGGCAGTCGGAGAACAGGGCCTCCGTGGGAAGCAGAAGGGCATAGCGTTCCTCTTTTGTCATTGCTTCCAGTGCTTCTATGGTATATGCTTTGTCAATATCAAATGCTCCCGTACCCACACGGCGCAGCGCAGCCATAGCACCGCCGCAGCCCAGTGCAGCACCGATATCTGCGCACAGAGTACGGATATAGGTCCCCTTGGAGCAGCGCACATCCAGCGTATAGTCCGTGTCGGAGAGCTTCGTTCCCACAAGGGAGAAAACAGTGATGGGACGCGCTTCCCGCTCCACGGTGATGCCTTCTCTTGCAAGGTCACAGAGCTTGCGCCCGTTCTGCTTGAGCGCCGAATACATGGGCGGGACCTGCATGATCTCTCCCACAAAGCGGGCAAGGACCGCCTGCACCGCTTCCTCATCGGGGATCTGATCGGAGGTCGTAAGCGTTTCCCCCGTCACATCCTCCGTGTCGGTGGTAAGCCCGAGCCGCAGGACGGCTGCATAGTGTTTGTCTTCGGAGACAAGGAACTCCGCCGCCTTTGCGGCGCGTCCGAATAAGATAGGGAGACCGCCCGTCGCCATGGGGGCCAGGGTTCCGGTGTGTCCCACTTTCCGGGTGCCGAATAACCGCCGCATCGCGCCCACACAGTCATGGGAGGTGATGCCCGCAGGCTTGTCAAGGATCAGAAGTCCTTCCGGTTCAAATACTGGCATGGTATGTCCTTTCAGAATGTGGATTTTCTATCTGTAATTTTACAATACTCTGCGGGTTTTGTCAAGATGAAATGGGGGGAAGGGGGATGGCGTCAGTTCATCCGTGTCTCTGCCCTCGGCCTGATATTGTTTTCCGCCGGTCTCGATGGTGTGACCTGCAAGGGCTTTGCGGTCGCCCTTGCAGTCTTCGCAGGTGTCCTTATTGGGTTTATATTGCTGTTGGAATTTGATGGAGTTAAACAGTTCTTCCGAGGATAGAGACTCCGCCGGAATGTTCCTTCCCGCAAACCTTTTTCAACATATTTTCCGTTTTCGGTTGACATTTCCCGGAAACTTCGGTATAATAATCACAATGATTTGAACATGGGCAAAAATGCCCGCAATACAGAAAAGGAGATCATCATGAAATATACCGCATACGCAAACAGAAAGGAAACCGACGCACTGTTTACCCCTGCCGACGGCAGCGCGGTCTATTCGGGTCAGCTCTCTGACGCGGTCCGCTATATCGAGGGAGCACAGCTGCTGGATCCCGAAATCTGGGCTTTGTTTGTTGAGCAGTTCCGTCAGGGCGACGTCGATGACCATGACCTCGGCTGGCGCAGCGAATACTGGGGAAAAATGATGCGCGGCGCATGCTTCACCTACGCTTATACCCAGAATGAGGAACTCTATCAGGTCCTTGAGGACACCGTGCGCGACCTGCTCACCACACAGGACAAATACGGCCGCTTCACCACGTATTCCTTTACCAAGGAATTCCACGGCTGGGACGTCTGGGGCAGAAAGTATGTCCTCCTCGGCTTCCAGTATTTCCTTGAGATCTGCAAAGACGATGAACTGGCAGATACCGTCATTAAGGCCATGAAGCGCCATGCTGACTATATGATCGCTAAGATCGGCAACGGCGAGGTCGGCAAGATGCCCGTCACCAATACCTCCGAGTGGTGGCACGGTCTGAACGCGTCCTCCGTCATGGAGCCCTTTGTGCGTCTTTATAATCTGACCGGAGAGAAGCGCTATCTCGATTTTGCCAAGGGCATCATCGACGCAGGCGGTATCTCCGACTGCAATATTTTCGAGATCATGCTGGAAGGCAAGACCCATCCCTATGAGCTGCCTGTTACCAAGGCTTATGAGATGATTTCCAACTTCGAGGGCATCATCGAATACTATCGCGTGACCCGCGAGGAAAAGTACAAGACGATGGTTGAGAATTTCGCCCGCCTTGTCATCGAATCCGATATCACGGTCATCGGCTCCGCAGGTACCACCCACGAGCTGTTCGACCATTCCATTGTCAACCAGTTCGACCCGGCCTATAACGGCATCATGCAGGAGACCTGCGTCACCGTCACATGGATGAAATTCTGCTGGCAGATGCTGTGCCTCACCGGAGACAGTAAGTACGCAGACCAGATCGAGACCTCCGTCTATAACGCGCTGATGGGTGCCATTAACGTGGAGGGCAATGTCAGCGACCGCGGTCAGCTCTTCAACTTCGACAGCTACAGCCCCCTGCTCAACGGCTGGCGCGGCAGAGCCGTCGGCGGCTATAAGGATTTCTACCGTGACGAGAACGGCAATCCGACCTTCGGCTGGGGCTGCTGCGTCGCCATCGGTGCGGCAGGAACAGGTCTTATCCCCATGACCGCTGTCATGCCTGCAAAGGACGGTATCGCCGTCAACCTGTTCATTCCCGGCATTTCCGGTACCACCCTTGCGGACGGCACCAGCGTTGCCCTGCGCGTGGAGACCGACTACCCCATCGACGGTAAGGTCCGCATCATTGCGGAGCCGGAAAACGAAGCGGAGTTCACCATCTCCGTCCGTATTCCCGCCTGGAGCACCGTTACCGCGCTGACCGTCAACGGCGACACCATTGCCTGCGTCCCCGGTACATACGCAAAGATCACCCGTGTATGGGAAAAGGGCGATGAGATCACCGTGACCTTTGATATGCGCACCAAGATCATCCGCGCCGCAGAGATCGCGCCCGATGCAAAGCCCGAGTGTATCTGCCATGCAGCACTCCGCCGCGGCCCCGTTATGCTGGCAAGAGACTCCCAGCTGGGTGAGGACGTCACAGAGGCTGTCACTCTGATCGACGAGAACGGCTACGCAG
>JAKSPR010000310.1 GCA_024404655.1 Clostridia bacterium
TGTCAGGGGGGTGGATGGCTGGGGGAGGGGCGTGTGGGCGCAGTTGGGAGGGTTGGTTGGCATCGGGTGGGGCGGCCGCGGCATGGGGCGGGCGGTGGGTGGTCCCGATCTGGTACCGCTTCTGAAAAAATATCAGCCCCAGGCCATCTGCTTCCAGGGACCAAAGGATTTCCCGAACAATGTCCGCTGGGTAGGAAACGAAGACGGTCTTGCGCCCGAGGACTGCTTTGCCTCCACAAGCGCAGGTGAGGCGCGCTATGACGGAACAGTCCCGGATGAAAAGGCCGGTGTCGGCGATCCCGACGGAAAATACTACTGGCCCGCAGAGACCGATATGCCGAACCGTTCCCATAAGGGCTTCGGCGGCGGATGGTTCTGGCGTGAGGGTGAAGAGGACACGGTGTTCACGCCGGAGCATCTTCTGGACTGCTATATCCGCTCCGTCGGACGCAACTCCAATCTGCTTCTTGGTATGGGTATTTCCACGGACGGCGATTTCAAGGATGAAGAACAGTTCCGTACCTTCGGTGAGCTCCTCAGAAAGACCTTCTCAAATCCATTGCTGACCGTTGAGAACCCCACTCCTGCCGAGGGTGACCGTTATGAGGTTCACCTTGAAACACCCGAAAAAGTCCGGTTTCTCGTCATCCGCGAGAATATCACAGAGGGACAGCACATCCGCGGTTATGAAGTCTATGTAAACGGAACAAAATTCTATGAAGGCCGCTGTATCGGACACAAGCGGATTCTGCGTCTTGACACAGAGGTACCTGTTTCTGATATACAGTTTGTCGTCACCGAAGACGATGGTGTTCATACGCTGCGCGACCTTGTGCTTTACCGATAAGTTCTTTAACATACGCAGGATTTGTGTCTTCCGGTGCATAAGTATACCGGAATATTTTCCGTTTTTTCACAAAAACACTTGCTTTACGGAAAATGACATAGTATAATATCAATGGAGTATTCGATCACAAAGCAGAATCTGATACGGAGGAATGAATCTATGGAAAAGTCAAGTTTCAAAACACGGGCCTCAGCATCTGCACTCCTTTTGTCCCTGCTTGCAGCGTCTCTTGCTGCCTGCGGAAGCGGTACGGAAGTTCCGGCAGATCAGAATGGCATTCAGACGACAACGGCGATTGCTGCGGAAAACGAAAATGCTGAGCCGGATATCTATGATGCGCGGAAACAGATCAGCGATGACCTGCCCGAAGCTGATTTCGGCGGCGCGGAATACCGCATTTTCTGCTACGGCGGAAACGGTTCTATGTATTATGAAATTCCCGAGGAAACGGGCGACGTCATTGACGATGCTGTCCTTTCCCGCAACCGTACGATTGAGGAGCGGTTCAACTGCAACATCAAGGTCGCGCTGGACGCCGAATATGCAGAAGGTCCGAAACTGATCAGCAATGCGATTTCTGCCGGTGAGGACGCATACGATATCATCGCATTCCAGGTCGTCCAGACCGGTCTTCTTGTCCCCAAGGGTTACTTCATGAACTGGTATGATGTGCCCCACATCAATTTTGACAAGCCCTGGTGGTCCGATTCCAACAAAAAGGACCTGACCATCAATGACGCCTGCTTCATTGCTGTCGGCGATATGCTGATCACGGCGGTCGGAAATACCTACTGTGTCTATTACAACAAGCAGATCGGACAGAACTATGATATGCCCGACCTTTTCCAGACGGTAAACGACGGAAAATGGACCTTTGACTATATGGTCGAGCTTTCCAAAGACGTTTACGAAGACTTGAATCAGAACGGTGCCGTCGATGCAACGGATGACCGGTTCGGTTATGTCACCAACGCCTGGTCCAACGTCAACACCTATCTCTGGGCCTTTGACAATCCTGTCTTCCGCATGGAGGACGGTGTTCCGGTCTACACCTTCCGCACAGAAAAGATCAATGATATTGCGACCAAGCTGGTGGATTCCTTCTATCAGTACAAGGGTCTGCATACGGATATTGCCTCCGCGCACGGGTATGCGGGCGATATGTTCCGCCGCAGCCTCTCTATGTTTGCAAACGGCTCCATCGGCAACGCCATCAGCACCTTCCGCGATATGACGGATGATTTCAGTATCCTGCCCTATCCCAAGTGGAACGAGGCACAGGATCATTACATCACCATGGTGGACGGCTCTCATGAGAGTATGCAGGTACCGATCACAGCAAGCGACCTCGACCGTATCGGCATCATCACAGAAGCCCTCTGCGCCGAAAGCTACAAGACCGTCTTCCCCGCTTACTATGACGTTGCGCTGAAGGTCAAGGGTGCACGGGATGAAGAATCCGTTGCCATGCTCGACAAGATTCTGGAAAGCCGTGTCTTTGATTTCGGCTATGTCTATGACGGATGGAACGGTGCATCGTTCTTACTCCAGACCATGATGCAGGATAAGAACACCAACTTTGAATCCTTCTATGCAAAGAAAGAAAAATCGATTCTGAAATACTACAACAAGGTCATCGACTATTTCAATAACTACGAAAGCTGACACGGTATCAGAACAGCAGGCATCTCACGCAAAAAGCGGAGATGCCTGTTTTTGTCTTTATATCAATTATGCCACGGCTGTTTTTCCGTTCTGACCGGGGTTCCGGTGCGGATGGCCTCATCCATTTTCTGCCAGAGATAGGAGTCCTCAAGAGCTTCTTTCAGCGGATAGATTTCGGGGCCGCCTGCGATCATTGCTTCCATGCCGAGCAGCATGGAGCCCATGGCGATTTCGTCATCGGTCAGACGTGCTTCCGGATAGGCAGCGAAGGGACTTTCATAGATGAATTCCCCATTCCAGGTGATGCCGCGGTGGAAGTAACCCTCCAGATTGGAATTATGGCCCATATCCTGCCGCATCAGCTCTGCCGTGACGGGCATGAAGCCATTGGAATAAGTCACGGTGTAGTCGTTGATCTCACCCTGGGTACCCTGCACGTTCAGATGACGGCAACGGAAATAGTTGAAATACTGCTCTCCAGCGAAATCAAAGAAGCCGACCTTGCCGTCGTCATAGGCAAAAGACGCGACCTTACGGCCATCCATACCGATATTGTCAGCGCCGCGCACAAGACCGCCCCGTCCGCAGTGACGGTTGACGGGAAATTCAAAGCGCTGGGCGGTGATGGTGCAGTTTTCGGAGGATTCTCCCAGAAGTCGGCGCATGACGCTGATGCCGTGATAATCGTGAGCCATGGAGATGCGGAGATTGGAAATCTCACCAAGGACACCGCGGTCCGCAAGGGCTCTTACGGCCTTATGATAGGGCTGGAGGAAATACTGCTCTGCGATCTGCATCTTTCCGTGGTATTTTTCATTGAGCTTCCACATGGCGTGAAGTCCATCAACGGTGTTAGCGGGAGGGGTCTCTACCAGAAGCGGAATTCCCGTCTGCAGGACCTTTTCAAGATAAGGCGGGAGAACAGCGCACGGCAGGAGAACCAGAATCATATCATGCTTTTCCGCAAGGAAGCGGTCGATATCCGTAAATGCCCTGCCGGGATATTCCTTTTCAAAAGCAGCCGCTTTGTCAGCATTGCGGAACAGCATGCCGGAAAGCTCGAATTTTTCGGGTACCTGTTTTACCACCCGCAGATATCCCATGGTACGCCATCCGTTTCCGATAAATCCTATTTTCATCAAAATTTTAGGCAGGACACCCCATCCTCTATAGGTTGGGGATGAATGC
>JAKSPR010000311.1 GCA_024404655.1 Clostridia bacterium
GGATCAGTCTGGGCATCAGGTTGTTCGGAATACCGTTCGGATCTTCACCGATCAGACCGCTTTCATGAGCGCCGGTCGGGTTGAAGTAACGGAGCAGCGCAATGGACCACTCGTGGTCGGAGACCCAGATGTCGCGCAGAATCTGCTCGATCATCAGCTTGGTGGAACCGTAGGGGTTGGTGGTGGACAGCGGGAAGTCCTCCATGATCGGTAAAGACTTGGGAGAACCGTAAACGGTTGCGGAGGAGGAGAAGACGATCTTCTTGCAGCCGTACTTTCTCATGGTCTCGGTGAGGATCAGAGTGCCTGCAATGTTGTTGTAGTAGTACTCCATGGGCTTCTCAACACTTTCGCCGACAGCCTTCAGACCTGCAAAGTGAATGACTTCGGTGATGTTGTTTTCGGAGAAGATCTTCTCCATAGCCGCACGGTCGAGCATGTCTGCTTCATAGAACTTGAAATCCTTGCCCGTGATTTTCTTGACCGCTTCGACTGCGGTCATTTTGCTGTTGACGAAGTTGTCGAAAACAACGATTTCTTCGCCAGCATTCAGAAGCTCAACGCAGGTGTGGGTGCCGATGAAGCCGGCGCCGCCGGTAATAAGAACTGCCATTTGTGTATATCTCCTTTGTTTATGGTCCGGGACGTTTCTCTGTTCCCGGGACCGTAGATTCTTCGGAACAACAATAGTATACCATAGTTTTATGAATAATGCAAGACGAAATTGTTGACAAAGTCTTTGAACTTATGCTATAATTGTTTTGAAAATGAACCATAAATTGCCGCCTCTCCCCGGTTATGCTCCATATATGGGAGAGCCCCGCGGCATCATTGGGAAAGGAACCATAAAAATCATGACATTTGATATGAAAACCCTTCTTGCAGGCTTTGACTGCCCCGCCTGCGGAAAACACCATACAGGAAAACTCACAGACTGCAGAATCGGACGCGGCGCTCTTGATGCCCTGCCGGAGCTGATCAGGAAATTCGGCGGAACGAATGCTTTCGTCCTCTGCGATGAGGATACCCACCGCGCGGCCGGTGAAGCGGTCCTTTCGATTCTGGAAAACGCCGGGATCCCCCATACGGAGCATATCATCACCCGTACCCATCCGGCACCTGATGAGCGCATCGTCGGCGAGGCTGTCATGCACTGTCCCGCAGCCTGCGATATCGTCATCGCCGTGGGCGGCGGAGTCATCAACGATACATGCAAGATCCTTGCCGCCGCAAGAAAGCTCCCCGATATCATCGTCGGCACCGCACCGTCCATGGACGGCTTCGCTTCCGCTACTTCTTCTATGGAGCGCGACGGCCTGAAGGTCTCCTTAAGTTCCAAATGTCCCGACGCCGTCATCGGCGATACCGCCATCCTTGCAAAGGCTCCCGTCCACATGATCCGCTCCGGCGTCGGCGATATGCTGGCAAAGTACGTCAGCCTGGTCGAATGGAAGATCGCTCATCTGCTGCTCGGAGAATACTATTGCCCGGCGATCGCGGATCTCGTCAAGGACGCCCTTGACCGCTGCGTCAAGGCGGCACCCGCTGCCGTACTGGGCGATGAGGCTGCCTGCGCCGACGTCATGGAAGGACTGGTCCTCTCCGGCCTTGCCATGAATTTCGCGGGACTGTCCCGCCCGGCTTCCGGCATGGAGCACTATATCTCCCACATCCTCGATATGCGCGCGCTGGAATTCGGCACCCCCGCCGACCTCCACGGCATTCAGTGCGGTGCGGCAACCCTTTATACCATCCGCGCCTATGAAACACTGAAAAAACAGTGCCCAGACCGGGAAAAAGCGCTTGCTTATGTGAAGAACTTCTCCCGGAACGACTGGTTTGCCTACCTCCGTTCCAAGCTCGGCCATGGTGCCGAGGCCATCATCGCAGGCGAGCTGAAAGAGAAAAAGTACGATCCCGCAAAGCACGCCGCCCGGCTGGAGGACATTCTCTCCCATTGGGATGAGATCCTTTCCATCATCGACGAACTCCCGTCCTCGGAGGAATTGGAGCGCTTCATGAAGACGATCGGTCATCCAACCACCGGCGCAGAGCTGGGTCTTTCCGATGACGATATGCACGAGGCCTTCCTCATGGCAAAAGACATCCGCGATAAGTACGTCCTCGGCCGCCTCCTCTGGGACCTCGGACTTCTGGCATAAAACAATAAAAATCACCCTGCAGCACCCGGAACACACACAAGACACTGTGGTCTGGGTGCTTTTATGTTAAGAATGTGCATTGAAAAATTAAAAATATCAATATGGAAATAAAAATTATTAAGTTGCAGCTTGACAAAATCAAGTTTTTGTGTTATGATGTTGTCATCCGATAAAACCACACTGATCCATAGAAAGGATGGCAAACCGATGGCGACATATAAAGCACCAGGCCGCTGCTCCGTCTGCGGCGGAACCCTGCACGTGACAAAACTCTCCTGCGATACCTGCGGGAGCGAACTGACGGGGAACTTCACCCCCTGCCGATTCTGCGCCCTTGACCCGGCACAGCTGGCATTTCTCGAAATCTTTATCAAGAATCGCGGCAATATCAAGGATATCGAGCGCGAGATGGGTATTTCCTATCCCACTGTCCGCAATAACCTCGATAATCTCCTGTCCGCCCTCGGCTACGGAGCCGCTTCTGCTCCGGCGGAGCGAATGACGAAGAAAGAAATCCTTGCAAAGCTCGAAAAGAAAGAGATCACCGCCCAGGAAGCCATCGCGCTTCTGGAAGAACTGGAAGGAGAATGACGCTATGGAAAACAAAAAGAAAATGAAAATGCTGGAGATTCTGACCCTTGTGGAAAGCGGCGTTCTTTCCGCAGAAGAAGCGGAAACCCTCCTTTCCGGTCTGGAAGGCCCAGATTTCAAGGTCGGGGACGCAGCAAACGAAACAGCATCTTCCGCAGCAGATGAATCTGTTGTCAAAGCAGAGGCTGCCGAAACTCCCGATTCTCCTGAAGAAGCAGAAAAGGCAGCAGAACCTGAAAGCCGCAGTGAAGAACAGACAACCGACGGAGAAGCACAGAAATCCAACCCAGACCGTCAGCCCATCGACCAGTTTACGGAAGAGCTGCGCACGGCTGCGGAGAACATCGGCAGTCTGATCCGCCGCACAGTGACAGAATTATCCGGTAAGGTCGATAAAGAAGAGTTGACTGCACAGATCAACCGCGCGGTGGAGCGCAGCGGCGCAGCGCTGGGTCAGGCCGGAGAATTCGCCGGTCAGGCAGGTGCGTTTGCCGTGAAGATCGGCGATATCGTCAGCAAGGCGGTGAAGGATGCCGTCAAAGCAGCGCAGAACGGTGCTTCCGCGTCCAAAGCTGCTCCCGGCAATGATGCGGATGGGACAAATATGAACGTTGCCGGTGATTATCATGACGATATCGACGGTGATTTCGGCGGGATCATCGCGGGCGATATGATGGGCGACATCAGCGGCTCTGTTCTTGCCTCCGCCCGGATCGAGGGCGATCTCATGGGCGACGTGGGCGGCGATATCCTCGGAACCGTCGACGGTGACGTCTGCGGCGATGTGGAAGGCGATATCAGCGGTACCATCAATGGCGATCTCATGGGCGACGTGGACGGCGATATTTACGGTACGGTCAACGGTGACGTCTGCGGCGACGTGGAGGGTGATATCAGAGGTATGATCAATGGTGACGTCTGCGGCGACGTGGACGGCGATATT
>JAKSPR010000312.1 GCA_024404655.1 Clostridia bacterium
GAAGGTCTTTTCCTTATGATCCAGATAGTAAAGATAGTTTTCTGGGGTCACGTCCGGCGGGCAGCGGTGATCGCAGAAGGGGATGTAGCCGCCTCTGGCTCCCAGCGGCTCGAGGGTCTTCATATAGGCGCGGATGCTTTCCCTGCCTTTGATCATTTCCAGCTTTTCATACGAAACGCAGCGGAAGGTCGTACCGGGAAAATCTGCCGGTTCTATGTGAAGTGTAAGTCCCCATTCGTAGCCCGAATGATCATGATAATGGTCAAAGATCATGGTGGTTCCGAACGAAGGTATTTCAGGCTGCTCGGGTTCTGTTCTGGGGTCCGTCAAAAACAGGACCGCGATGACAAGGCAGATGAATACCGACAGCACGATCAGCCAGAATGCCGGCTTTTTATAGTCAAGGACCGCTCTGACCCGGGATTTTACACCGACTTCACCGAATGCCAGCGGGCAGGCTGTCAGCATACGCCGCGGAAAACTGCAGTCCAGCAGCGCTTGAGAATAGGAGGCCTTTTCCTCCCGCCCCATGGATCTGATGACCTTTTCATCACAGGCGGCCTCGATATCACGGCATAAAAGAATGTAAGCTGCCCAGCAGAGGGGATTGTACCAATATACCGTCAGAAGCAGATAACCAAGAGGCTTCCAGAGAAAATCTCCCCGGCAAATATGCGCTTTTTCATGGGCCAGTACATAGTTGATATGCGGCTGCGTCAAACTGGAGGGAATATAGATCGTCGGCTTGAAAACACCGAGAATAAACGGTGCGGGGATATCATCACATACCCGGATATGTTCTCCCAACGGCAGAGAAGCTGAAACCTGTTTCCGTAAACGGATATAACTGACAGCAGCACCGAGAAGCAGAATCACCATCCCTGTCAACCAGATGATCGAAAAGAAGGTAATATAGATCTGCAGGGGATTGACGCTGACTGCGGGAGACGGTGGAGCAAAGCTGTCTTCTATCACCGGATTCACCACAGCATTGAGCTGCGGAATGCCCGTATTGACGACAGGGTGCTGCGACAGTGCGATATCGGCGGGGATGGTTTCCCGGCTCGGAATCAGACTGACAGCGCTTTCAATGGAGAACGGCAGAATCAGCCGGATACCGACGATCGCCCATAAAACACAGACAATCGCACGGGGCGCTTTTTTCAGAAAAACACGAAGCAGAATCACCGCTGCAATCAGCCAGCTTGCCGTGATGCTGATGTTCACAAGATGCAGAAACAGTGTACTCATGACGACTCCTTTCGATTGACTTGTATCAATATCATTCTGCGCCTCCGTTTTTGAAGGTATCAATCATTGCCTGTATTTCTTCCGCTTCTTCTTCTGTTATCTTCTTCCTTGAGATAAACGATGCAATGAATGCGGGCAGAGAACCGCGGAAGGATTCTTCAACGATCTGCTCGCTTCTTGCAGAATAGAAATCATTCCGCGAAATCAGCGTTGTAACAATACCTCCATCGTTTTTCATGAGCCCTTTTTCGCAGAGCTTCCGCAGAACGGTATAGGTCGTCGGTTTTTTCCAGTTCAGTTCTTTTTCACAAAGCTTGACAAGCTCACCGGAAGCAATCGGCTCATGCTCCCAGACGATATCAGCAAATCTTGCCTGTACGGTGCCAAGTTCAATTTCAGTCATAATCAGTGCCTCCTTTTAGGTTTATCGGAATAAACCGCAGATTAAGTTTATCACAATAAACCAGAATTGTCAAGACCTTTTTCATAATGTTTTTGGAAGTGTGACTTTTCCGTCTTTTGTGATGTCAGAATGCCAACAATCTGATATCAGACAGCAAGAGTCTGATATTTTTGAAAATAAAGCAGTGGATTTTTATCAAACTTATCGAAACCTATTGAAAAAAAGCCTTATTTCGTATATAATGATATTATCGGTAATTCTGCTCAAATATGGATTGGCCCTTATCCGATATTTTCAGAAGAGGCGATTTCAAAATAAAACCGTTTCGCCCTATATAAACAATCTGATTCCAAAAGAAAGGGTACGTTCGTCTGACGAATGTATTGATTCAAACATGAAGCACAGCATATCAAATCTGTATAAAAATACATTATTCTTTCTGGTTTTGTTCTGTCTGGTCATTGCCTGCGTGCCGGTGGTCAGAGCTGTTGATTCGCCGCTGATCACCACCGTTGAGGATCTGACCGGGGCGCTTATGAACGCCGGAGACGGCGACACGATCCTTGTCGGTGATATCGCATTCAAGCCGATGCCCATGGGCATGATCGTCGTTCCGAAGAATGTCACGATCAGAAGCGGTCTTGAAACCAATGCCGTATTCACCAATGCTACTTTTGCGCTGAACGGTTCCACATCGGATTCCGAACCGCTGAAAGTACAATTTGAAAATATTGATTTCCGCGGAGATCTGGCAGGTGTTCCCATCGACCCGGAAAATGCGCCCAATATCAGCTCCGGTATGCCGGACATTATGAAGACTATGTGCGCGGCGATTTTCAAGATGAACGTAGATGTATCCTATACCGGTTGTACCTTTGAGGGTTATCACTATGGCTACGGCGGTGTTTTCAATGCTATCTATTCATCCGAAGACAATAAGAATACGCTGAAACTGAACCTGGAGGACTGTATCTTTCAGAATAATGCTTCCCGGTACGGCGGCAGTCTCTACCTGATCGGTTATAATCACAATATCACGCTGCATGCCAAACACTGTGCTTTTGATCATAATGCCGCAGCAACAGGCGGAGCTCTCTGGGCGCAGGATGCAGATATCCGTCTGCTTGACTGCTCCTTTGTCGGGGACCAGTATCTACCCGAGGCTGCTGCAGCACCGGACGGCGGTGCTATGGCGCTTTATAATTGCAGTACCGAGCTTGACGCGTGTCTGATTGCCGATAATACCGCAGGCTCACATGGAGCAGGCATTTTCGCGGAGATTCAGCCTTTCCGGACGCTGATCATGGAAAACTGCACGGTCTTTGGCAATACGGCAGAAAACGATGACTGTATTTCCGTGGTACCCGGCAAAACCAACCTTGATACGCCGGCAATGGCGCATATCTATTTTTCAACGCTCGTTGGACGGCAGGATCTTGCAGAACACGTAGAGCAGTTCGGATGCCTCCTGATCGGCTCCGGAGACAACATGGAACCCGGCAGGGAAAACGGCTTCTGTTTGTCTGTATCTTCGGAGGATGCAAGAAATAACGGTCTGATTCCGGCATCTCCCGCTCATATCGTATGGTATCAGAATGAATATCCGATTCCGGAGGAAGAAGTAAGTGCTGTCGCTGCCGGAAAATTCGCTGACAGTCTGGGACAGCTTTATGTCGGTGATAATTATATAGAGGAAGTCACCATAGCGCTTGAGCAGAAGCCGGGGGAGACGGAGAACATCACGCTGCGGTACAAGGATAAATTATCTCTTGTTCAGCCGGAGCGCAGCGGTTATTCCTTTGTCCGATGGGAATTTTATGACGGAACTGCTTTTACTGACAGTATGATATTCATGGGCGGCGTTCTGCCGTCACAAAGCATCACGGCGCGCTGGCATTATTTGTTATCCGAACATCTCTATGTGATCTGGGTACCGCTTTTCCTGCTGGCAGCAGCAGGTGTGATCTGGATTCTGGGAAGACGGCGGAAAGTTGTACCGGAAATACCCCAAACCGAAC
>JAKSPR010000313.1 GCA_024404655.1 Clostridia bacterium
CAATGTTTCCTCCGTCAGCGGCATCATGGATTTTGCTACCTATCTCGGTGCCGGCATCGGTTCCGCAGTTTACGGCTGGAGCATCACAAAGTTCGGCTATGAACCCATGTACGCTTCCTGGGCGATTTTCTCCGTCCTCTCTATCTTCCTCATGCGTACGCTCATCCGTGCCGGTACGCAGAATGTATCTGCACAGAATAACAGGTAAACTGAAAACAAAACTTAACCACAAAAAAACCTGTCGAAAAAGGATTTTTCTCCTCTTCGACAGGTCATTTTTTGTCCAAAAAACGGAATTCGCTTACTTCACATAAAAACAGTAGTCCAGAATCACATTGCCGTTTTCATCCGGTGTCGTAAATCTGGGGCAGAGGCCATTTTCAAACTGTACCGTCGCACCGCTGTCATCAACCCAGAGTTCCATTCCCTGATCCATGATATACTTCTGATTTTCACTGATATCATGAACTTCATCTTCTTTTCCGTAGTTCCAGCAAACGCCGATATTGCCCATGGGAAAATCATAACAATCAAAACCATCCGGTACTTTTGTATTCACAGGGCAAAACATACCGATCCAGTAATCGGAAAGAATTCCGCCTTTTCTGAATTCCATGCCGACATAACCGCCGCCGTCAACCCAGATATCCGTGATGTTTTTTACACCGTTCATTGCATTTTCGATTTCATCAAACCAGCCGTTTGCAAAAAAGTCGCCCCAATGAGAATATCCTTCTTCCCCATGATATTTCTTTCCTATGAATCTCATCGCAGGAACTTCCTGTTTATACACCTTGATCACTCTGTTCATATAATCACCTCTGTCAGTTCTGATCGTTATTTAACATTATGCAGATTCCATCAGAAATCCATCGCCAGCTTTGCCGATTCTTCCGGGTCAAGCTCTTTCAGAATCGTTCCCTCCACACGATAGACACGCCTGCACAGGGTCAGAACCGAAGGTCTGTGTGTGGTGACAATACAGGTCCGTTTCGTATCCCCCGTCATCAGATTTTTCAGCACTTTCCGCTCCGTCGCCACATCCAGCGCCGAGGTTGCTTCATCAAGCAGCATCACGGGAGCATCCCGCAGGATCGCTCTTGCAATGGCAATCCGCTGCGCCTGACCTTCGGAAAGGCCACGTCCGCGCTCTCCGACATCCGCCGAAAGACCTCCCGGCATCGCAGAGACAAACTCCCATGCACAGGCGGTTTTCAGCGCTTCGATCATCATCGTCTCGTCAGCATCTTCCCTTACCATGCGGAGATTATCCGCGATGGTACCGGAAATGATCGTATTTCCCTGGGGCACATAGGAAAATAGAGAACGGATATCCGCGCTCAGCGGTACCATTGTACCGTCAGCGGAGATCAGATGCGCGCTGCCGCTCTGAGGATGGATGAGACCGAGGATCAGCCGCACCATCGTGGTTTTGCCCTCACCCGATGCACCGACCAGCGCGACGATCTCGCCGGGCGCGGCCACGAAGTCCGATTGCTTCAGAACCGGACGTTCCGCATCATAGGCAAAATCCACCTGCTCCATCACAACAGAAACGCCGGATGCAGGGAGATTCGCCTTTTGCTCCGCATCAGTATGCTGTTCCCGCGGCAGTTCGGTCAGTTCTCTGATTCTGTGTGCCGAAACAGAACTGTTCAGCAGCGCTGGAATCATTCCGACCACACCGTTGAAAGCGGAAGAAAGCCCTGAATGCTGCTGTAAAAACAAGGTCATCGTACCGTAGGTAATGGCATGGGACCACAGCCGGAACAGACAGTATCCGAATGCTGCATACTGTACCAGCATACCGATGATCTGCAGGAAAATATTGGTTTTCAGAGAAAACAGCTGATAATCCAGACTGTTTTTCCGGAATTCTCCCTGCAGCGTGCGCAGACGGCGGCTGTATAAATCAGTAATACCGAAAGATTTCACAGTATCGAAATTGGCAAAGGATTCTACTTCAAAAGAGGTCAGACGGCTTCCCGTTCCCTTGACCTGTTTGCTGTAAGCCCTCTGCCGTCCGATCAGCCGCCGCGAGACCACCAATAAAAACGGAGCTCCCGCCAGTGCCATCAGCGCCATGATGGGATCATAAAATAAAAGCACAAAGAAGGTCGCAGCGAACCGATAACAGGCAACAATCAGCTTCGGTACCCATCCGACCGCATTGCCCGCCACTGTTCCGATATCCGCCGTGAAACGGTTGAGAATATCACCGCTCGGATATCTTGTAATGGCATACCAGTCGGCATCCATGATCTTATCATAGATATCCGCCTGAATATCGTTGTTAATGCCGATGGAGAGCTTCGCACTGATGCGGTCCACCACGGCATTGAAAAACATGGATCCCAGCGCACTGCCCACAGTCACGAGTATCAGAATCGCCAGCTTGTCCGTTTTGTAGCCCGTGACAATATCAATGAGATACTTTCCCGCAATACTGCCCAATAGTCCCAGGCTTGTAGACAGGATTCCGGCAGCAACGAAGAACAGGACCGCTGCACGGTAGCGTTTGGTATAGCGGAAGATCCATTTCCAGTCGTCAAGGATTTCCAGGTAAGTGCCGTCCCGCAGACGGCGGATGAGCACCCGGATCGCCTCCCCACCGGAATAGGAACGCGGATAGTCCTGCGCTTTTTTCTGATTTTTATTTCCGTCCACAGTGTCACCCTCCTTTGTCATCCCGGATGCCGGGTTATTCCTCCATCATGCCGCGCAGACGGTCAGCCGCACGGTAGGCTTTCTGATAGTATTCTTCCCACGGGATATTGTGATAGAAATCAGAATTCTCCGGCAGGACTTCCAGGGTCAGTGTGCCCTGATAATTTGCCTTTTTCAGATGATCCGTCACCCTGCGGTAGTCGATTTTTCCGTCAAAGGGGATCATGTGCAGATCGCGGTTGTATTCACAGGTATTGTCGTGAATATGCGTGTAGACCAGACGGTCGCCGAACAGAGGCATGAATTCCCGCCCGCGGGCGAAGCACTGTTCATGTCCCACATCCCAGCAGAATCTCGCCTGAGGAACATCCTGATACAGTTCCATCGCATAGGCAAGATTGGAAAGTTTCCGCTGATTTTCAAAGGCCACAATGACACTATGCTTCACAGCAGTGTCGATGATGGCATCCCATCTGCGGTGGCCCGCATCCCAGTCGTAGGGCGGATGCTCTCCTGAGGAAAGATGCACAACGACGATCGGGATTTTATAGGCGTCCGCACTGATGATACTGTCAGTCAGAACTTTCTGCACCGCGTCACCATTTTCATCCGCAGACCAGATATCGTTGATATGATTGAAGGGCGCATGAATACATTCAAAATAAAGACCTGTTTCCTGCGCCGCCTTTGCCGCAGGCTCCATCGCTTCTGTCGAGCCGAAATAACCCGTAAATACCGCGTCAAAACCGACGCCTTTGATGATATGGAATGCTTCCGCCGGGGAAAGTCCCGTGGAAACCGTATAATTGATACCAAGCTTATGCATGATCTGTTTCCCACCTGTTTTTCATTTGATGATAGTTTATTATACCATATCCTGCATGCTGTGGCAAGGCAAAATCCCTATTTTTTTCTTTTTCTTTTCTTTCATTTCCGATTTTTCCGCGGATAAACGATTTTTTCGTTGTACCACTGCCGTGCGCTCTCTTTTT
>JAKSPR010000314.1 GCA_024404655.1 Clostridia bacterium
TTGCTCGTTTTGAAGAATACGGCTATCTGCGCAGCAGCGATACCCCCGCAGATGCCGTAAAGGAACGGGAACAGACCTTTATTCGCGCCGTTGTCGCCTATACCGACCGCCGTTTCATGGAGGATCTTCATACCGCAGATACCGCGCGGGAGCTTGGTTACAGCGAGGCCTATTTCTGCCGCCTGTTCCGTGAACTGTTCCGCATGCGTTACGCCGACTATCTCTGCAACCAGCGAATCACCTATGCAAAGGTACTTCTGCAAAGCAAAACCGTGACGGAGACCGCCCTTGCCTGCGGCTTCTCCAGCATCAGTTATTTTTCCTCGGTTTTCCGCCGCCTCACCGGGATGACACCGACAGAATATCAGAAAAATCAGCTTGGATAACAAAAAATTGTATCATCCGGACAAATTTTACTGCCGATTACGTTGACATTGCGTTGCATTTATGGTATCATAAAAACAAATCCTCCATATCGTTTTCTGACGAAAGGACAGGTAATTATAATGACGAACACAAGAACCAGTATTCTGGAACTGTACGATCTTAAGACCGGTACCCGCAGAGAGCTCTGCCGCTTTGATGGCATGGCAGAGGCTCCGTTTTTCCTTGATGACAAGACCCTGTGCTTCAATCAGGGCGGCCTCATCTACCACATGGATCCGGAAACCTGTATCCCGGAGGAGATCCCCACGGGAGAATGCCGCCGCTGCAATAATGATCATGTTCCTTCAAAGGACGGACGATATCTCGCTGTTTCCCATAACGGCGGTCCGGACGGAGAATCCCGCGTCTATCTCATCGACGTAACGGGAAAGGAGCCGGTGCGCCTCGTCACCCCGAACGCTCCCAGCTATCTCCACGGCTACAGCCCCGACGGCAAAACTCTTGCCTATTGTGCTGAACGGAACGGTAACTATGACGTCTATACCATTCCTGTGGAGGGCGGTGAGGAAACACGCCTGACCGACGCTCCCGGCCTTGACGACGGTCCGGAGTATTCTCCTGACGGGAAGTATATCTATTTCAATTCCGTGCGCTCCGGTCCTATGGAGTGCTACCGCATGGATGCGGACGGCGGAAATCAGACCCGCCTGACCGATAACGGGCGGAATAACTGGTTCCCCCATATCTCCCCGGACAATGAGACCGTTGTCTATATCTCCTACGATCCCAAAGAAGTCGCAGCGGGAGATCATCCTGCCGACAAACATGTGGAGATCCGTCAGATGAATCCCGACGGTACCGATGACCATTCCCTGATCTCCTTCTTCGGCGGACAGGGTTCTTTCAATGTCAATTCCTTTGCGCCCGACGGAAAGCGTTTTGCGTTCTTCCGTTATGAGCTTTCCCAGGCATAAGAGGTGTTCAGCGAGAAAAATTTATTTTCACGCAGGTTTTGTGGCTTTCGCCGTCTTACGACAACGATTTTGCTTCGCAGAACCAGCCCCAATTCCCCAAGAAAGGAAGCTTTCGCAAAGCGAAAGCCATGAATGATTATTATGAAACCGATCAAGCAACTTTGCAAAGCATCCGTTTTCCTGCTGGCTGCGCTGCTCTCTGTGACCGCTTGTGATTCCGCAGGAGAGGGAAGCGAGACTACCCCCCTCACCGAAGCCGATCCTCTGGGCGGCGGGAAGATGATCTATACCATCGTCCGCGGCGATAATTCCTCCAAAGAGGAATGCGACGCCGCTGTCAGACTGCGCACCACGCTGCGCGATACCTACGGTATCGACATCGCCATTGAGACCGACTGGGTCAAGCGCGGTGAGAATGTTGACGATCACCGCTTCGGCAATGAGATCATCATCGGCACAACCAACCGAAATGAATCCATTGCAGCTAAAGAAAAACTGAATGAGGGGACCCGCGATCAGATCGACTATATCCTCTCCCGGGATGATGAGGACTATATCATCGTCTCTTCTGCCGGCGGCGCAGAGGCCGCTGTTGATGCGTTCCTTGCGGAATTTGCGAAGGATCCGACCATGCTCACCCGCACGCCCGGTGCAATGGATATCAGTGCGCCCCATGTGTTCCCACTCGACGATGTTGTCATCGGCGGTACATCCATCTTCGATTTTGACGCGATTTACTGTCCCGACACCTGCTCAAAGATCGCACAGGCGGACGCTGCTTCGCTGAAAAGCCTTCTGTTCCGTGCCTGCGGTGCCACTCTCCCCTTTGTGACAACGGCAGGGGAAGGAGACCGCCTGATCTCGTACTATCCTCATACCGATGCGGAAATGCTGGAAGCAGGCGGATTCAGCTATGCCATGGTTCCCGGTGACAGCGGGCTTATCCTTGACGGCTGTGATGAATATACCGCAGCCTGCGCCCTTGACCTGTTCCGCGAGGATCTGACCGCCGCCATGGAGCAGGGCGGAACCTATACCCTTGATACGCCGGAACGGATACTCCGGGCTCCCGCTGAGGATAACCTGATCCTCTCCGCATGGGTCATCAGTTCTACGCCCATCACGGAGGAAGCACAGTTTGCGGAAATCGCAGACTGCGGCTTCAATCAAGTCATCATCTCAAAGCCTACGGATGACCAGACCCTTTATAACTACGGCAAATGGATGTCAAGACAGGGATTAAGAGCTCTCTGGCACGATAATCAGATCGCCCAGCATGATGCTGCTCCTGCCACGATGGAGGGCGCAGACGCGCCCTATGTCGATATCTATGTCACGTGAGCTCACACGCTCCGCGCTGAGCCGAATACCAATGCTTTTGAAGCGCTCCTTGACGCCCAGACCATCTATGAGGAAGCTCATCCCGATAAGTGCGCCTTTGTCAATCTGTTCCCACGCTACGCATCCGAGGCGCAGCTGGGCGCACCTACCTTTGAAAAGTATGTGGAGCAGTTCCTTGATACCTTGAAACCTGCATTCACTTCCGTCGATATCTATCCGATGAACGTCGGATATATCATGGACAGCTATTTCCAGGATATTGACAGCTTTGTCACCCTCTGCCGCGAACGGGATATTCCTTACGGCATTTATATCCAGTCCGTCAGCTTCGCATCTTCCAAACGGAAACCCAACGAGAACGATATGCGCTGGCAGGCTTACTGCTGCCTTGCATTCGGTGCAACGGATATCGAATACTTTACCTACAGAACCCCCGATTCCTCCACAGAGGATTTCAAGGACGCGCTCATCGACCGGAACAATCAGAAGACCGAGAGCTGGTACGGCGCACAGAAGATCAACGCAGAACTGAACGCCTTCAGCTCCGAATTTATGACGTACCGCAATCTCGGCGCGTTCTCCGTCAACGCTTCCTCCACCTATCACATGAAGTTCCGCAATCAGTATAAGGATTTTGACGCCATCGGCAAGATCACCGTTGAGGACAATGCACCGATTCTGATGGGTGCTTTTGAAAAGCGTGAGGGAGAGGGAAAAGCCTTTGTCTGTGTCAACGGTCAGGACCCCGGTGCATTCCAGAATCCTATTACCGTGACCGTAGAGCTCACCGAGGCGAAAACCGCAGTAATCTGGCAGAAGGGTGAAAAAACTACCCTCACCCCGGATGA
This sequence comes from Clostridia bacterium, assembly GCA_024404655.1. Lineage (GTDB taxonomy): Bacteria > Bacillota > Clostridia > Oscillospirales > CAG-272 > RGIG3925. The sequence continues at coordinate 3,551 of JAKSPR010000314.1, forward strand.
AAAGGGCTGCATTTCCTTCCGCCTGACCGCAGGCGAAGGCGTGTGTGTCCAGCTTGACTGATATAAATATTCAAAGATATAAAGGAGTTCATGACATGAAAGCAACG
>JAKSPR010000315.1 GCA_024404655.1 Clostridia bacterium
AAACGGTATGCTCTGCTCTGGCACCGAACTGGGTGTCTCTGAGGATATGTATCCCGGCGCAGGCTACAACGGCCTTCTGGTTCTGCCCGAGGACAGTGTTCCCGGCACCGATGTCAAGCCGATCGTCGGTCTTGACGAATTCATTTTCGATATCAGCATCACCGCAAACCGCCCCGACTGCCAGTCCGTCATCGGTATCGCACGTGAGGTTGCTGCGGTTCTGAAGAAGCCCTTCAAGATGCCCTCCCTTGACTACACCGAGAACGGCAAGCCGCTTGATTTCTCCGTCTCCGTGGAAGCACCGGACCTCTGCCCGCGTTATATCGGTCACTATGTTTCCGATATCAAAATCGAGCAGTCTCCTGCATGGATGCGCAGAAGACTGGCGCTGGTCGGCGTCAATGCCATTTCCAACGTCGTCGATATCACCAACTACGTTCTGAAAGAGTTCGGTCAGCCGATGCATGCCTTCGACCTCGCCGACCTTGAGAACACCCGCATCGTCGTCCGCCGTGCGGCAGAGGGCGAAAAGATCGTGACCCTCGACGAAAAGGAATTCACCCTGAATCCCAACAACCTCGTCATCTGCGACGGCAACAAGCCCGTTGCACTGGCAGGTATCATGGGCGGTCTGAACTCCGAGATCAAGGATACCACCAAGGATGTCATCTTTGAGTCCGCAAAGTTCGCCCGCGACAACGTCCGCAAGACTTCCCGTGCCCTCGGTCAGTCCTCCGATGCGTCCTCCCGCTATGAGAAGGGCATCGATGAGTACACCACCCAGCTCGGTATGAAGCGCGCGCTGCACTTAATTGAAGAGCTCGGCTGCGGCAAGGTTTCTCCCGTTCATGTTGAAGTTTCCGCCGGCAACTCCACCGATCCCAAGCCTCTGACCGTCAGCGTTGCGAAACTGAATGCGGTTCTCGGCATTAAGGTTCCGGATGAAGAAATCATCCGCCATCTGGATGCGCTGGGCTTTGCTCCCAAAATCGACGGTGACGATCTGCACCTGTCTGTTCCTGCATACCGTGATGATATCGACGGTCATGTTCAGGATATCGCAGAGGAAGTTATCCGTTCCTACGGCTATGATCACATCGTTCCCAGCTTCCTGCCCACCGCAAAGGTCACCGCAGGCGGCAGAACGCCCGCACAGAAACAGCTGCTCCGCGTGAAGCAGACCCTCTGCCGTCAGGGTTATTACGAATCCATCTTCTATTCCTTCTTCTCCCCGAAGGATCTTGATATGATCCGCCTCCCCGAAGATGCAGAGGAACGCAAGGCGATCCGCATCATGAACCCGATCAGCGAAGATCTGTCCCTCATGCGCACCACCCTCGCGCCCTCCATGCTGAATGCCGTCATCCGCAATCTGCGCCGCGGCAACATGGCAGGCAGATTCTTTGAAATCGCCAATATCTTCAAGGCAGAAAGCCTCCCGCTGACTGCATATCCGAAGGAGCTGCGCCGTCTCTGCATCGGTGCCTTCGGCGATAACGAGACCTTCTTCACCGTCAAGGGTGCGCTGGAAGCACTGGCAAACACCTTTGATCTGTCCTTCACCTACGCGCGCGGCGAAAAGCCCTTCCTGCATCCCGGTATGACTGCGGTCATCTCTCTGGACGGCAAGGAGATCGGCTACCTCGGCCGTGTGGCACATGATCTCTGTGCAGAGCTGGCTATCGAGAAGCCTGTCTTCATTGGTGAGCTGGATTATGAAGCGCTGTCCGCATACCTCGGCAAGCAGATGGTCTATAAGCCTGTTTCCAAGTTTGCAAGCGAGACCCGTGACCTTGCTCTTGTAATGGATGAAGCAATCACCTGTGCACAGGTTGAAGACGCCATCAAGGAATCCTGCAAGTATATCAGCTCCGTCTCTCTGTTCGACGTCTACCGCGGCAAGCAGATCGGCGAGGGCAAGAAGTCCATGGCATTCAAGCTGGTCTTCACGCCCGACGATCATGAGTTCACCGGAGACGAGATCGACAAGTGTGTGCAGAAGACCCTGAAAAAGCTGGCATTCACCATGCAGATCGAGATCCGATAAATCGAAAACCGAACTGAATACAAATTGCCCCTGTTCTGCTGTTGTGACAACGGAACAGGGGCTTTGTCTATGTATGGAATATCAGTTTTCCTCTACCATCTTTAAGAATTTCTTATCATTGAACTGTTCGTTTGTCAAGAAATTCCCACGATAGAACATGGCGTAGGTCGTACAGGGGGTAGGGAGGGCGCGCGCGTCTTCTTTGGTTTCGATATGTACGGCTTTGAAGGGGATATTGTGCTCTTTTGCAGTCGCTTCCAGAAGCGGTACATATTTGCCGTTGAAGGGGCACTGGTTGGTGTAGTAAAGCACATAACCGTCCTCATCAATGTGGGGGTGTCTTGCAGCCTCCGTAAACTGCGGGACGGGGGCAGCATCGTCAAAGGGAAGATAGAAAAGCGCGATGCCGGTGTCGGAGATATCCGCCTGACGGAAGCCCTTATACTGCAGATACTTCGGGTCGGAAAGGAACGGTCTTTTCTTTGCGGAAGACAGAACACAAAGTCCCGCTTTCTTCTGCTCCTTTGCGTCTGCGATACAGGCGGAGAGAAGATCGTTTGCGTAACCGTGTCCTTTGAGGGAGCCGGAGACCCAGAAGCAGTCGATATAAAGATATCCGTCTGCGATGATCGGAACCCATGCGTTCTCCGCGGGGATGTACTCGATAAAGCACTTGCCGCGCTCCGTGCTTTTCAGAAAGACCAGACCGTCGTCAAAACACTGTTCCATCCAGTGCTTCTTGGATGAGACCTGAATATCCTTGTTGTTTGAAATGGCACAGCAGATGTGCTCTTTGTCGAGATTTTCTTTTGTTACTCTGATATAGTCCATGTTCGTTTGTCCTTTGATTCTTTTTCAGATTCTGTTTTCCGGCGGGAGGATCACGGCTTTTCCGGTGTTTGCAGCAATGCTGTCATCATCAAGGAAGCTGTCGGGGGAGATCACACAGCCGCCGATCGCCTCGGCAAACACATCAACGGTGCTGATGACGGGATAGCCGAAGGATTCGCTGCGGTAGTGCATGGGAACGGCGACCTTCGGGGAGACACGTCTGACAAGCTCTGCCGCCTCTTTTCCGTCAATGGTGAAGAATCCGCCGACGGGAACGAGCAGCACATCGGCGCCTTCCAGCTTTGCGGCATCAGAGTCGTCCAGATAACAGCCGATATCGCCCATGTGGACGATCTTTCTGCCGGATTTTGTTTCGATGATATGGATGGCATTGGGGCCACGCTTGGCGCCGCGTTCCGCGTCGTGCCAGCTTTCGATGCGGGAGACGGTAAAGGGAAGTCCTGTGCGTCCGGTCAGCGTGACGGCGGAGCGTCCTGCGTGGTCGCCGTGACCGTGGCTGCAGAGAACGAGGTCGGCGGTCTCATTGAGGTCAGAGAGACCCGGAACGGAGCCGTCCTCATAAGGGTCGAGGATCAGGGAACAGCCGTCATCCTCAATACGGAAGCAGGCGTGGCCGAGATAGGTGATTTTCATAGCGTTTTCCTTTCAGATCGTGTGAAACAGCATCAGGTTGTTTTCAAAAGCGGCTTCGATTCTGCCGCTGTCTTTCAGATAGGTAAGATACGAGCGGACGGTGCT
>JAKSPR010000316.1 GCA_024404655.1 Clostridia bacterium
GCAAGCATATCATCTGCGGCGGTACAACCGCCTCCATTGCCGCTAAATCCCTCGGCAAACCCATCAAGGCAAGTCTGCATTTTGAACGTTCCGACATTCCGCCCACCGCGGAGATCGAAGGCGTTGATCTCGTCACCGAGGGTGTCATCACGGTCAGCCGGGGGTGGGAATATGCGCGTGATTATCTGGCGGACGATACCTCCTATGAGCAGTGGAACTTCAAGCGCGACGGTGCGTCCATGATCTGCCGTCTGCTGTTTGAGGAAGCTACCGACATCAACTTCTATGTCGGCCGCGCCATGAACCCTGCGCACCAGAACCCTGATCTGCCGATCAACTTCAACATCAAAATGAATCTGGTCAAAGAGCTATCCGAAGCCCTGATCAAGATGGGCAAGCGCATCAAAGTCAGCTATTTCTGATTACCGTTTTACAGCCGGGCTCCCAAAAGAAACAGAGTTCCGGTGAAAACCTGAAAGGAACCGTTTTACCATGCGTAAATTTGATACCAAAGTTCAGCATCTCAAATATAAAGTCCTGCGCGAGGTCGCAAGACAGGCATGGGCAGACAAGCTGCCTGAGGCTGTTTTCGATATTCCGAAGACCATCGTCCCGGGCAAAACGCCGACCATGCGCTGCTGCGTCTACAAAGAGCGCGCCATCCTTGCCGAGCGTGTCAAGATCGCCATGGGCGGCGACAGAGACAACCCCAACGTCATTGAAGTCATTGACATCGCCTGCGACGAATGTCCCGCTGCCGGTTATGAAGTCACGGATTCCTGCCGCGGCTGTCTTGCACACCGCTGCGAGGACGTCTGCAAACGCGGCGCCATCACCTTTGACAATGACCACGTTGCCCACATCGACAAAACCAAATGCGTGGAGTGCGGCCAGTGTGCAAAGGTCTGCCCCTACACTGCCATCATCAACCGCAAGCGTCCCTGTCAGAATGCCTGCAAGGTCAAAGCCATTTCCATCAACGAGGAAAATGCAGCAGCCATTGACAACAACAAGTGCATTGCCTGCGGTGCCTGCGTATATCAGTGTCCGTTCGGTGCAATCACCGACAAGTCTTTCATTCTGGATGTCATTAACCTAATCAAGGGCAGTGAAAATAACAAGAAGTATAAGACTTACGCCATCATTGCGCCCTCCATTTCCAGCCAGTTCACCTATGCAAAGCTTGGTCAGGTCATTACCGGTCTGAAAGTGCTCGGTTTCCATACGGTCATCGAGACTGCGCTCGGTGCGGATATGGTCGCAGCTGCAGAATCCAAGGAGCTTGCCGAAAAGGGCTTCTTAACCAGTTCCTGCTGCCCGGCATTTGTTTCCTTCATTGAGAAGAATTATCCAAAACTTCTGCCGCTGGTTTCTCACAACCTTTCCCCGATGGCAGCACTCGGCAAATACTTAAAGGATCACGAGCCCACCGCAAAGGTCGTCTTCATCGGTCCGTGCACCGCCAAGAAGATGGAAGTCCAGCGTGAGAATGTCCGTCCCTATGTAGATGCCGTCATGACCTATGAAGAACTCCAGGCACTCTTCGACAGCCGCGATATGGAAATCACCTCCCTTGAAGAAGATGTTCTTGACAACGCATCCTACTTCGGACGAATTTTTGCCCGCAGCGGCGGTCTTTCCGATGCAGTTGCAGAAGGTCTCAAGGAGCAGGAGATCACCGATTTTGATCTCAAGCCCTGTGTCTGCGACGGTATTGAGGAATGCAAGATCGCACTGCTCAAAAAGAGCAAGGGTGTTCTTGATGCCAACTTCATTGAGGGTATGGCCTGCGTTGGCGGCTGTATTGCCGGTGCCGGTTGTCTGACCCACGGTGAAAAGAACAAAGCCGAGGTCGACAAGTACGGCCGTGAAGCAATGGAAAAGACCATCAAGGATGCAATCGCTCTGCTCTGATTCAAGTCTGTTTGCTCCCTGTCCTATACAGGACAGGGAGTTTTTCGTTTTCCCCTTGACAGACGCTTATTTCTGTGGGATAATGATATCATCAAAAATTATGGGAGGAACTAATCCAAATGGCAGAAAAGAAAATTCATCCGGTTCCCGGTATCGGCGGAGAACGCTATGTCCCTTATTCCGAGCGTACCGGCAACGAATCCATTGTCTATTTTACCCGCGATCTTTCCGCTGAGGGCCTTTGCAGAATCTACGATCGGATTTCCGGAAATCTGACCGGACGGGTCGCCGTCAAGCTGCATACCGGTGAGAAGAACGGTCCCAACATCATCCCCCGTCCGTGGGTGAAAGAGCTGATGAGCTCCCGTCTGCCGGATGCAAAGATCGTTGAGACCAACACCTATTATGAAGGCGACCGCTATACCACCGAGCAGCACAGAGAAACCCTGCAGGTCAACGGCTGGACATTCTGTCCTGTGGATATCATGGACGAAGACAGTACCGTCATGCTGCCTGTGAAGGACGGCAAATGGTTTACTGAAATGTCCATGGGCAAAAACATTCTGAATTATGATTCCATGCTGGCTCTGACCCATTTCAAAGGTCATACGCAGGGCGGTTTCGGCGGTTCCAATAAGAATCTCGGCATTGGCTGTGCAGACGGCCGCATCGGCAAGGCTATGATCCACACCGAGGAAGGCTCCGATGATATGTGGGGTATCCGCACCGAGGAATTCATGGAGCGTATGACGGAATCCACCAAAGCCACTGTCGACCATTTCGGAAAAAAGATCGCATTCATCAATGTCATGCGCAATATGTCCGTTTCCTGTGACTGTGAGGGCTGCTCCGCCGCTCCTGTCGTCACACCGGATATCGGCATTGTTGCCTCTCTTGATATCTGCGCAGCAGATCAGGCCTCTGTTGATCTGCTCCATGCTCTGAAACCCGATGACAAGGCAGCACTTTCTGAACGTATCAGCTCCCGCCACGGCTACAGACAGCTCTCTTACATGAAGGAACTGGGCATGGGCAACCGCCGCTATATCCTTGTGGATATCGACAACGGTGACGCCCGTCTTCTGCCGGAAAATGCGGTCGGACACGTTGTTCCCTTCGGTACACTGTGACTGCTTTTATAGTTTCCGATATGATCTTCACTGTATGCCGTTTCCGGCATACAGTGTTCTTTTTTTCAAACGTGAAAATCCGCACTTTTTTTCAATATGTCCATACTTGACTATTGACATGGCAACAATTTTATGATAAAATAATAGAGTAATTATCACTGATATTTCATATTAACGAAAGGACGCATTTGTTTCATGAAGAACCACACTCGCTTCACTGCTGCAACGCTGCTGCTGGCTTCCATGCTTGCAACTGCACTTGCATCCTGCGGCGATACTGCCAAGACCCCGGCAGAAACCCAGGCAAAGGACAATACCCCCGCGAATACTGCTGCTGTGACGGAAGCTGTCACAGAACCCGTCGACCTCGCTGTCGCCAATGTCCCCGCTGATCTCAACTACGGCGGATTTAAGTTCTCCTTCATCATCTCCGGCAACATCGAAAACAACCGTCAGAAAAACGACTTCTATTCCGAAGGCGAAAACGGCGAAGCACTCAACGATGCTATCTTTCCCCGCAATCTTCTGATTGACGACCGTCTCACCATCACCATTGACACTTCTCAGGAATACGACACTTCCAATACCG
>JAKSPR010000317.1 GCA_024404655.1 Clostridia bacterium
ATGACCGAATTCCTTGACGACACCAGTCAGGCATCCGGCGTGGTCCTCGTGCATGTGGGTGAGAAACACCGCTTTGAGATCTTCAAAGCGCTTGCCTATGTCGATCATCAGCGCATCGACCGGTGCGCCGCAGTCGATGAGATAGGATGCGCCCGCGGTTTCAAGCAGTGTGCCGGAGCAGAAGTGCCCGACCTCCGGGGCACCGTGGCTGGTTCCGAAAAATGTCAGTTCCATACTGGTTATTCTCCTTTGCATGGGATTCTTTGTGACCCTATTGTATCACGGCTCCGTGGAAATTGCAAGGCCAAACCGGAAAAAACAACAGAAAATCCCCTTTACAAAAGAAATCCCATGTGATATAATTAGATATCAAAAAGTCGTACAACCGAAAGGAACTTCCGTATACCGGAAGTGGAATTGACTTATGAACAGACGATTTATTCCCGCCCTGCTGCTCTCCGCGATCCTTCTGGCTTCTGTTTCCTGCGGCGCATCTGCAGACACCGAAAAGCCAAAGGATACCGCGCCCGTCACTGCTCCCTCTGTCACCGAGGCTGTGACCGAGACCGCTGCACCCGAAGACGACCGCCCGCCGCTGGATCTGCCCGATGCCAACTACGGCGGATATGAATTCAGAGTTCTTGAATTCGATCTGAACAACTTCGTCAAGTATTATGATTTCGACTGGTCCACCGACAATGCCGGTGAGCTGATCAACGACGCCGTCATGAAGCGCAACATGACCATCGAGGATCGCTACAACGTCAAGATTCGCGCCATCAACGAGGACGCGCCGGACTCAAAAGCCCGTGCCGCCATCACTGCAGGCGATGACGCTTATGACGTCGTTGAAATGTATATCAACCGTGCCATGGCTCTGGCTGCAGACGGTATGTTCTACAACTTCTATGAGATCCCCCACATCTCCATGGACAAGCCCTGGTGGGATCAGCAGATCCAGCGTGACCTTGCCATCCTCGATCAGATGTACGTCATGACCGGCGATATCAGTATCTACGATGAAGAACTGAACTACTGCGTCTATTTCAACAAGAACATCGTCAAGACCTACGACCTGCCGGATATGTACCAGCTGGTCCGTGACAACAAGTGGGTCTTTGAAACCATGATGGAAATGGGCAAGAACGTCAGCCGCGATCTGAACGGTGACGGTGTCCGCGATGAGCACGACTCCTACGGCGTTCTGACCGACTCCGGCATGATGTTCCTCTACTACTACACCAGCGGCTGCACCATCGCAGAGCTGGACGAAAACCGCATGCCTTACATCACCGCAGGCAGCGACCGCGCGCTCCGCATCACGGACCGTCTGGTGGAATTCATGAAGGATACCGACACCGTGCTCTGGGCCTCCAAGTGCTCCAACACCTGGACCACCCTTGACCAGGTCTTCATGGAAGACCGCGCCTTGTTCCGTCCGGGTTCTGTCTATGATATCATCTACTACCGCAACATGAACGCCGACTTCGGCATCCTGCCCTATCCCAAATATGACGCCGAACAGGAGACCTACTATCATCTGATCGCAACCCAGGCTTGTCCCGGTCTGTGCATTCCTACCACAGCTCCCGATCTCGACCGTACCGGTCTGCTTCTGGAAGCTCTGGCATACGAATCCCGTCCCACGGTCACAAAGGCGTACTACGACGTCAACCTCTACAGCAAGCTGACCCGTGACAACGACAGCGGCGATATGTTCGATATCATCTTCTCCACCAAGCGCTACGACCTCGGCAAGGTCTTTGACTGGGGCAGCCTTGATTCCTCCCTCTCATCCCTCGTCACCGGCAACAAGGGCTATGCGACCCTGTTTGCCTCCCGCGAGAGCAAAGCACAATCCGCAATGGAGAAGACCCTCAAGTTCTATCTGGAACATTGATTCTGAACAAAACAGCAGCCTTACCGGAATTCCGGTAAGGCTGCAATTATTTTGTCATCTTTTACTATACTGTTATGCGTTGACCGTATCGACAAAGCGCATCATGGCAGTTCTGCCTGTCTCGTCGCACTTATAGACACCGGCATCCTCCAGAACATGGACGAAGGTCTTGCCGATCTCGGCGCAGAGGATATCAGAGACATTTTCTTCGGTGAAGGTGTACTGATCCTTGAAGGCATCCAGCCATGCGGCGTGCTTGCCGAGGACCGGATCGTCCTTGATATCCCGACCTGCAAGAATCGCATCGCCCAGATCCTTCATCTCCGCTTTCAGGCGGGCGGGAAGCACGGCGAGACCCATGACCTCGATCAGGCCGATGTTTTCCTTCTTGATGTTGTGATACTGTGCATGAGGATGATAGACACCCAGAGGATGTTCCTCGGTGGTGATATTGTTGCGCAGAACGAGGTCGAGCTCATATTTTCCGTCCCGCATTCTGGCAATGGGCGTGATGGTGTTGTGGGGTTCGCCGTCCGTCTCGGCAAAGATGAACGCTGCCTCATCGGTATAACCGCGCCACAGGCCGAGGATTTTGTCAGCCAGGTCTACAATGGCATCCTTGTCGGCAGAATTCAGACGTATAACGGACAGGGGCCACTTGACAATACCCGCCTCCACCTGATCATAGCCCTTGAAGGTGAGCTTCTTTTCGATGGGTGCTTTTTCCATAGCAAAGGTATAATGACCGCCCTGCATGTGGTCGTGGCTCAGGATGGAGCCGCCGACGATGGGCAGATCCGCATTGGAGCCGATGAAATAGTGGGGCAGATAACCGACGAAATCCATCATGCGCTCAAAGGTGCGGCGCTCGATCTTCATGGGCGTGTGTCTGCCGTTCAGCGCGATGCAGTGTTCGTTATAGTACACATAGGGAGAATACTGTAAAAACCATGTTTCTCCACCCATCTGCAGCGGCAGAATCCGGTGATTCTGGCGGGCAGCGGCGCGCAGATTGCCTGCAAAGCCTTCGTTTTCCCGGCAGAGTGCGCATTTGGGATAGCCGGACTGGGGTGCGGACTTGGCAGCGGCAATGGCCTTGGGGTCCTTTTCCGGCTTGGACAGGTTGATGGTGATATCAATATCGCCGTAGACGGACGGAACGCTCCACTTCATATCCTTCTTCACGCGGTAGGTGCGGATATAGTCGGTCGCGCGGCTGAAATCGTAGAACCAGTCGGTCGCGTTCTTTTGGTCCTTTGCATAACGGGTATTAAATTCACTGATGACAGCGGAAGGTCTGGGGGTGAGGATACCCATCAGCTTCGTGTCGAAAAGATCACGGTACGCAACGGTATTTTCCTCGATTTTACTATGCTCGTAGGCGTAATCACAGAGGGCAGCGAGGATGGATTCGAGGTCATCGGTCTCATCGACCGCCGCGGGAGCCACATAATCGGTCATACCCAGCGCATCCATGAGTTGGTTTACAATATAGGTTTCGTCAAGCGGATCGGTCAGGCCGTGACGCTGACTGTAGAGAACAAGCTGTTTCAGGGTTTCGTTGATCATCGGGGTTTGCCATGCCTTTCTTTCCAAAAATCGGATATGCGGGGAAATCTATCCCTTTTTATTGTATCACATTTTCTCTGTCAGTTCAAGTGGTGGGAAGACAAAAAATAAATGAAAACTTCATATTTTTCCCGAAATTTCATCCGGTGTTCATAATT
>JAKSPR010000318.1 GCA_024404655.1 Clostridia bacterium
TCCCCTTTGCATCTGTATAGGCACAAGAATACAGACTGCCATTTACTGTGAAACGCAGACGATGCGGAATACCATCAAGTCCTGCAATATTGAAATCATCAAACACAAGAGCGGCATCTGTACTGTCGCCGCAGAAATCTGCTTTTGCAAGCACCGCACCATTCATATCAAGGATCTCGGTCGTGACTTTACCAACAGCATTGAGATGCAGTTCAGTTTTTCCGGTAAAGCAGACAGGACGGGTCAGAAGCATACCGCCGTCTTTGGAATCCTGTGAAACAAAACCGTCTCTTCTGATTCTGGCAATGCCTGTCGCTCCGTTACGGTAAATACCATTTGTATACCACGCCTGTCCCTTGTATGCTTCGTCACCGCCGAAACCTGCATAATAGATCCACAGTTCATCTCCATGGATCACAGTGACACCGCCAACAGACTGTACGTAGCCGCGGTCCCAGCTGCCCTTTGTCCGGGATGCCTGGATGATGCTCTCCCGGAAGGGGCGGACAAAGTGATAGCCGTCCCGGCTGAACATAGGCTGCAGTTCTGTGATTTTCGGCACACCAGCCGCCTCACAGATATTGTTTTCGGGGCCGTACATGATCTGGAACATGCCGAGCATGATACTTTCATAGCCGACACAGTCGACATTATAGAGCTGCGGTGCGAATCCGATATATGGTTCAGGTTCATCACGGTCATCGCAGGCAAGCCAGTGGTGTGCCTCCGACGGCTCCCACAGTGCTCCGGCAAGGTAATCATCGCATTCTCTGTAGGTTCTGCTCCGCCCGTGCCACATATCCCGGATACTGTATACCCACTTTTTTCGGAATGGATTATTAAACATCGTACTGCGGTCAAAAACCTCCGTGGTCAGCCGGAAATCCCGGAAATGGATACCGTCACCGGATACAGCAACGATACCCGGACTACCGCCGCCGGGATTGCGCAGATAGAGTTTATACCGTTCTGAAGGATCACAGGTGTCATCGATGAAAACGGTCGTGGAATCTGTACGCAGATAGGAGGTATCCCGGAAAAACAGGTCTTCTCTGTATCCGTCATATGGCAGGATCAGGTTTGTTCCTTCTACCTCATGAAGATCCGGACGTTCCCAGTGAATACCGTCATCCGATACAGCATAAGCCATCTGTCTGAGCCATCCCGCCTCATACCACATCTTGAAAATGTGTTCCTTCTCGTCGAACCAGACGCCGCCGGATTTCGGGCAGGCAACGGGAGACTGTGCGATCTCCCATGGTGTCTCGGCTTTCAATACCGGATTTCCTTCATATTTTTTTGCTTTATGGAATACCGGCGTCAGCGAAGATTCCGCTGTTAAAAAGGAATCAACAAACAGCTGTCGTCCGATGGAAACATCGATGACCTCCGGCGGATTTTCAAGATACGGCGCTGTATCCGCATTGGATGGCTGATCCGTGAAATTATCCGGAAGCAGTATTCCGTTATACAGTTGTTCCATAACTAACAATTCCTCTTTTCCTTAACCCTCTGTACCAAAAGCGTCATTGAATTTTGTCAGGATTTTTTCATATTTGACTGCGCCCTTTTCAAAGACAGACATGATATCTGTGGACGATTTATTCATCAGATTACGCATATCACCGTCAATAGTGAGTCCGTAGGATGTCAGCAGCAGAGTATAGTCCGTGCAGATATTGTCGATGATAATATCAATGGACTTTGCGGATTCATTGTCACGGGAAATCTTTCCCTTCAGGTTCTTCTCAAGGAAGGCCTCCCGTGCACCGCCGGAAGAAAGATAGGATAGTTCTTCCAGGATGCTGCCTGACAGCGCGGGATCCCTGACCGTCAGAGGAACTGCAACGCTCGATGCATGAACAGTATGAATGAACGAGCTGTAGTCCTTCTGCTCATCTGAATACTTCGGAACAGGCAGGATACCGAAATCCAGTTCCATATTCCGAAGGGTAGTAACTCCGTACATTGCTTCCAGCCAGAACAGTGCTCTGCCCTCAAAGAATGCGTTCTGACAGACATCAATTCGGTAATTTCCGCCAAGATGCTTATAGTTCTCAGAGTACAGACATACTGTCGGATCGCCGGAAATGGGCATCAGCCGCTGCAGCGTGGAGATGACACGCTCATCAGCGCCGTTAAAATACAGTTTTCCGTCCTTGTCCTTTTCCACCATTTTCAAGCCGCTTCCGTAGAACATGATCTGCCATGCAAAGTTGTTGTAGGTGATGCCGTACTGATCTTTTTCATCATATACACCGTCACCGTTCAGATCCGCAGACACGGACTTGCACATGGAGAGCAGTTTATCAAGGGTCCACTTACCGTCGTTTACCAAATCGTACGGATTTTCAAGATCATATCCCGCAGCAAGAGATTTGTTGAAATAAACAATACCGGAAGAAAAATATGCCTGCAGGGTCAGGTCACTCACACCGAGATAATGCTGTCCGCCAAAAGAAAGGTCATCCATCATTCCTCTGCACCAGTACGGACGTGTGATATCCACAGCTTCCAGCGTATCCAGGCTCAGAAGCAGATTCTGTGATGCAAGCTGGACATTCGGAGCAACTCCCTCAAAGAAAAGATCCCATTCAGCATCTCCTGCCATGACCGTCTTTCTGATCTTAGCTGAAACATCTGCATCTCTCTGCGTCTGGAATCTGACATTATACTTATCCATGACCTTTGCATTCCGCTCAAACAATGCATCGTTGAGGACATCACCATCCAGCGCTTCTGCGGTGATGTCATCGATCTGCCGGCAGTAATCTGCAGACAGTTCACGGGTGATGATATGAAAATCCTGACCTCCGCCGTCGATGGCTGCAAGGTTGGGATTATTTCGTTCATATGCTTCTGTCGTTGCCACCGCCTCTGTGTCAGAGGTTTTATTTTCTGAAACTGCTGTAGTCGTCGCAGGGACATTCACAGCAGTTTCTCCGCTCCCGCAGGCGGTCAGAAGCAGAACTGTACAGAGAACAGGGATTATTGTCTTTTTTGTCTTCATGATGATCATCCTTTCTTTACAGGCCAAGTTCGGAATATGGAATCTTTACAAGATAATGGTCTCTTGCGTTTTCATAGGCGATATACAACGTTTCGCGGTCATCATCAGCAAAAGCATGAGGATAAAAGAATGCTTTTGCAGGATCATCAATATCAAGTATATGATCGAAATGGATCCCGTCATCACTGACGGTGATGCCAAGATGGGTACGTTTATCGAAACCGGGAACGGCAGTAAAATTATTGATAAGGAAAATCCTTTCCCTGATCTTTATAAGCGTCAGTTTGGTGTCGGGATTGGGGATGTCCGTGATCCCCGCATCTGACCATGTCCTGCCATAGTCAAAGCTCTCTGAACGATAGAGATAACCGCGGCAGCTGCGCATATAGAGGATGATATGTCCGGGCTCTGCCTCCACTGCATTCGGTTCCCAGAGGGACACATCAGCACGCAGATTTCCGTATCTGGTGAAATACATCCCATCGGAAGTAATACCGACACCGGACACGAAAGGCCAGTTGCCCCAGTTTAATGCTTCCTTCCACGCAAAGGATGCATCCACTTCCTGCCAGTAGAGAGGAAACAGACATTCACCGTTTGACACTGTG
>JAKSPR010000319.1 GCA_024404655.1 Clostridia bacterium
GGGACTGACGGCGTGCTCGAAGCGGTCGTTGTCGGCTTCCATCCCCGCGAGGGTCTGCGTCTTCGTCTCGCCCGACTCCAGGTTCGTGAAGCCGATCTCCGTCGGCATGTCGTAGCCCGAATATTGGGCACGTCCAGCCCGCCAGAAGCTCAAGTGCCAGACACCATTGGACGGAATCTCGATTTCCGGACTCGTCAGGCGGTGTCCCGTCCGCAGCACCATGACCTTGTCGCCGAACGGCGTGGTCCGGCCCCGAATCCACGTCTGGTCGTTGTTGGGCATGACGCCGGGCACCGAGTCGCCCGCGCCGCTGTCGATCTTCTTTCCAGACCAGCCGACGCCCCCTTCCTCGAAGCCCGCATCTGGCGGAACGACGACTTGCGGTTCGTGGATGCTGTAACGCGCCGGATTGGCGATTTCCACATCGTCTGTCAGGCGGACCTCCGTCAGAGCTGCTACATCAAGAACCAGCCCCTTGTCGGCAATCCGCAGCCGATCCACATTGGCGACATTGCCAGCCTGGGTATTTCGGAGAAATGGCGACAGGGGACTCTGCGCGACCTTGAGCGTTCCTCCGAGTTCGCCGTGCATCGCCCCGCGAAAGGCGAGCGCGCGAACAGGCTCATTGCCCTCGTCATCCGCCAGGTCGAAGTTGACCGAGCACGGATTGTTCGAACGACCGAATCGAGCCGCCCCGGATCCACGTCGTGCGGCGATGCGGTTCACCGTCAGCGTGTAGTCAGGTCCGGCGGACATCGCCCAGGCGACATCATTGGAGAAGACGATCTTATTGGTGACTGTGCAGTCCGCATCTGCGACAAGCATCGCAGACCCATCAGCCCCACTTCCAAGGACGACAGGACCGTAACCGAGCTCGTTTCCTGCCGTAACGCGCACCTGTCCGCTCTGCACATAGGTCCCACCCGCGTATGTCGACGGCTCTGTCGGCCGAAGATGAATCACGTTCCCGTTCATGCTGTATTCGACGCGCGTGACATCCGGCGCAAAGAACGGTTCCTCCAAAATGCTCTGCGTTGTCTCCGAGTCTACAAAGTTGACGCTCACGACGGTATCATTCGTGACAACCTCAACTGTGTAAGCGGCGGAAGTCCGCCACACGAGGATAGTAGAGGCTAGAACGAAGGTCGCGGGAAGCAGTGTCTTGTGCGACTCCGCAGACCATGCTTCGATGATGACAGAAGTTCTTTCCGTGTCAGCGACAGTGATCGGTACCGCCATGCAGGCAGCGATATAGTTGACCGCAGAATAGTATCCCTTCTGATCCTCACTCAGCTTGGGCGTGGGAACAACACCGAAATCCACGGTACTGCTGCGCATATCTTCAATGACCGCCATACATTCGCCCATGAAAAGAGCATGACCGGAAGTAAAGACGCTGAGCAATTCCTGATAATTATCCTTCGGATCAAATCCGTAGGGCTTCGCCTTGGAGTATTTCTGTGCAGTCAGGGAATAACGGATCCAGTAGGGCTGTACATTAAGTATCTTATCGATCAGATCATAAACTCTGGAGTTGTTCATTGTCAGTTTGATGGATCCGTCGGGCTGCGCCGTTGCAATACGTTCACCGGAACCGACATAGCCGGCGGTGATCACATAGTCATGCGCGACAAGGCCCCATTGGTCTTCTTTATCCATGGTTCCGTTGCCGTCAAGGTCCGCGGTAGTTGCTTTGCACATACCATTCATTTTGTCCCATGTCCACTGATCTTTTGCAATCAGTTCATAGGGATCCTCAAGATCATAGGATTCCAGCATCGATTTGTTGAAGACATAGATCCAGATCGCATCAAGATTACGGACGGTGATATCAGAGAAGAAGAGATAATTCTGTTCATTGATCGCCAGTTCATCGATACAGCGCTGATCATACCATGGCTTTGAAAGATCCATGTAGGGCAGATCCTGCAGAGGGATCAGATAACCTTTCTGTGCGATACCTGCACAGTCTGTAATAGACGGCATGATGATATCATACTCATCGGATGCAGCGAGAATGGAACGGTTAGCCGGTCCGAGAACATCGTAGCCGTTGACAGGGATCTGCTCAAAATCGATGTTAAGAAGTTCCTTGACTGTTTCGTTTCGGTTGTATACCGCATCATTGATGGTGTCTCCGTTTGTTTCAGCGGCAACCAGATCGAAGTTTTCCCACTGGTCAACTGCAGCACGGGCAAGTACACGGAAAGTGTACCCGTTATAGTCGGTATCCGAGGGAATGTCTGCTTTCAGCGTCGTTTCTTCTGTTATCTCAGCGGAAGCCGGTCCAGCAGTATCCGGTGCTGCGGCAGTGTCGGAAGGAAGTGTTGTCTGCGTGCCGCATGAACTGAATGCAGACAGAAGCAGAAGAATGGATAAGATGCATGCCGTCTTTGATCGTTTCATTTTTGTTTCCCTTCAAAAAGTCTATTATAGTTAGCAGAACTAACATTAACGTACGTTATTATACAACTCAAACAGGAATTTGTCAAGAGAAAAACCGTTACGCGGCATGAATAATTCTTATACACTGATATTGGATCTTTCGAGATCCCCCAGAATCAGATTCCCTATCCTCCTTATCACCATGTCCGGTGTATCCGGGTCAAGCCGGTTATGCAGCACGGCAAAGACGAGATCTTTCTCCGGCTCTGCATAGAGAAAGCATCCCGATGCATCCAGGACTATCCCGGCAGACGCTCCTGAGAAATCCGGGAACACATTCCACTTGCTCTGTTTGTCTGCCATCCATGCCCGCAAAAACGTACCGACACAGCCGGATGAGCAAAGTGTTCCTGCCATGCGGACAAGATCTTCAGGAGTGGAATACAGCATCGGCGTTCCGGCTTGTTCCGTATAGAGAAAGGTAGCTGTTCCGCAGATATAACGGGGAATCCGTTTCTCTGCGCCTGGAGCAATGAATGAGGTATGTCCGAGCGACAGCGGGGAAAACAGTAATTTATCCCCCAGTTTTGTATATTCCGTATGCGTGATCTTTTCAAGAATCGATGCAAATACAGTTCTGTCATGTCCGTCAGCATCTTCTTTCGGTGTGCTGTGCAGAAGTTCCGACAGCAGCTTTCCGTGAAGCTCACCGTCTAAATACAGTCCCACAGGATCGGAAAAGGATATGGGGTATTGTTTTGCGAGAATCCCGAACAGAGCAGCAAGCGCAAAATCCGTCAGAGTACCGCATGGAAAACAAAAAGCACCGGTTTCCCGTCCGCAGCAGGAGCTATAGGAAAACAGAGTCTCTCCGTGTACCGCATATGCAGCGGCAATACAGGGATATGCTGCAGTTTCGCAGTCAGGTGATGTCAGTGTATCAAGATATGATTTCAGTGGATGAAATGTCAATTCTACCGCTCCCTTCCTTGCCACAGTATACACAAAAAGTCCCTCTGCGTCAAGGAGAGAAACGTCGCTTTCCGCTGTCGAAAACAGAAAACAGCTTCTGTCCGCTTATAGAACAGAAGCTGTTTGATTCTTTCAGCGTTTATGCTCGTTTGAGGATATAGGTTCCGCTCTTTGCAGAAACTGCATTCTTGCCGCATGCGGCACAGACCCAGCCTGCATCAAAGACGATCTCACCATGCATTGCTTCGGG
>JAKSPR010000032.1 GCA_024404655.1 Clostridia bacterium
CCATGATCATGTTTACACCTCCCGCTGTTTCTCTGGAGGGTCCCACGCTGTGGATTCTGCGCAGTATGCCGGTCCGCGCATGGGATGTGCTGATGTCAAAGCTCCTTCTGCATGTTGCATGGGCATCGGTTCCTACCCTGTTCTTTTCTATTGCCACAGCAGCTGTGTTCGGTGACGGTGTTGTCATGATGATCGGTATGGTCCTGACACCGATCATGTTCATGCTGATGATCGGTGCACTCGGTCTGGTATTCGGCGTGCGGTTTGCAAACTTCCAGTTTATTTCCGAAGCACATGCGGTGAAGCAAAGCATTGCGGTTCTGCTCTCCATGCTGGCAGGTTCTGTTCTGACCGTCATCCCCGGTGTTCTGTGGTTCCTTCTGGAACTGCCCACAGCAGTCTTCCTTTATGGCTATGCCGCCCTGCTCACCATCATCTTCGTATGCTCCATGGTATGGCTCCACAGCGCAGGCGTGAAGAAATTCGATTCCTTCGCAGCCTGAAAGATTTCATCCAAATAAAAGCCCGACAGCGCTCCCACAAATAGGGGCCGCTGTCGGGCGTGTTGATTTCTGCTTCTCAGACCTTGACCTCTCCTGCCAGAACCTTCTGGTAATCCTCGTAGTTCTTTTTGAGCAGTGCGGGTGTATCAAGACTGTAGGGACATTTCTTTTTGCAGGCACCGCAGCCGGTACATTGTGTCGTCTTCTGCATTTCCGCCTGCATCTTCTCCGACAGCCATCCGGCAGAGGGGGCACGGCGCAGCATCAGAGACATTCTCGCACACTGGTTGATCATAATCCCCTGCGGACAGGGCATGCAGTATCCGCAGCCCCGGCAGAATTCTCCCATGAGTTCTTTCCGCTCCTTTTCGATAAATGCCCTGAAAGCATCATCATATACCGGGGTATTATCCATATAGGAGAGCCATTCGTTAAGTTCGTTTTCCCGCTGGATACCCCAGATCGGGACGACATTGTCAAACTGTGTCATAAATGCCATAGCGGCGGCAGAATGGACGATGAGACCTCCCGCCAGTCCCTTCATGGCAATAAAACCGACATTTTTCTCTTCGCAGAGGTTGACGAGTTCGATCTCTCTCGGTGCTGCAAGATAACTGAACGGATACTGCAGCGTCTCATAAAGACCGGAATTCACACAGTCAAAAGCCACTTCCAGCTTATGTGCCGTGACACCGATGTGCAGGATTTTTCCCTGACGTTTGGCTTCCTGCATACATTCATACATACCCGTCCCGTCTCCCGGCTGATAACAGCGGTCCACACAGTGGAACTGATAAATATCAATGTGATCGGTTTTCAGAAGCCGCAGGGAGGTGTCCAGCTGCTCCCAGAACTGTTCCGGTGTCTTTGCCATGGTCTTGGTGGCAAGGATGATCCGGTCCCGGATGCCTTCAGAGGCGATACCGACCTTTTCCTCGGAATCGCTGTAGGCGCGGGCAGTATCGAAGAAGCGCATGCCGCCCTCATACGCCCGGCGCAGAAGTCCGACGGCAACATCGGTAGTATCTCTCTGAATGGGCAGGGCACCGAAGGCATTCTGCGGTACTATGATTTTTGTGCTTCCCAGTGTAACTTGTTTCATACGATCGGGATTCCTTTCTGTTTTCTTTGTGTTCAGTATAGCATATCCCGGAATACCTGTCAAGAAAAAACAGAGAAACACGGAAAATCATTTGTTATAAAACAGAATCAAGTATTTTCTCCGGAAAGATTGACAAAACGTGTTGTTTACAGTATAATAATACGCAGAATATGCCCGGAATTCCGGGGTACAACAGGAACAGTTGTGAGGCAATCAGATATGGATGAGAAAAAGGTATACGGCGTCATGCTGATCGGCTGCGGTCATATCGGCATGCAGCATCTGGATGACATTTACTACAGAGACAATGTCCGCGTCATCGCGTGTGTGGATTTCAATCCCGAGACCGCACGGGTCTGTGCGCGTCGCTACGGCGGGGGAGAAGCGGCATACGGCACGGATTATCGTCCGTTCCTTGAAAGGGATGATCTCGATATCGTCATCATTGCCACGTATGCGGAAACGCATCTTCCGATCATGAAGGACTGTGTCGCCGCAGGAAAGCATGTGCTCTGTGAAAAGCCCATTGCGCCGACGGTCGCGGAAGCCGAGGAATTTCTCCGGATTGCAAAGGCTTCCGGTTCCAAAGTGCTGATCGCCCATATCCTGCGCCACAACAAGACATATCAGCGTGCGGCGGAGATGATACGCTCCGGTATGATCGGCGATATCCGGCTGATCCGCATGGTGCAGAATCACCATATCATGAATAAGGCACGCTATATGCGTCTGCTGGAAGACTGCCCGCCGATCGTGGACTGCGGCGTTCACTATGTGGATGTCATCCGCTGGTTCACGGGACTGGAAGTGGAGCAGATCAGCGGCATGGGAGCCATCGTCTCCAGGATCGTACCGGAAAATACCTACGATTACGGTATGATCATCATGAAGCTGTCAAATGGTGCTTCTGCTTATTATGAGGCCGGCTGGACCGATACCACCGCCAGCGAGAATCTGAAAGAATTCGTCGGTACCGACGGAAGAATCAAGATCATATTAGCGGAATACCGCAGCGCAAACAAAGAAGAAGGCGATTTGATCGAGTACTACGACAAACGCACCGACACCTACAATACGATCAATATTCCCAGCAAATATAAGGATATGTATGCGCAGTTCTCAACTCTTGTGGATATGATCGAACATGACACAGAAGGATCTCCCACCCTGGACGATGCTATGGAAGCATTCCGCATCGTCATGAAGTGCGATTCGATCATCCGCGGGACCCTCGGACTGGAACAGAAAGCGTAAACGGGGAAGGCTGTATTATTCAAATCGCCAAAGAAAACAACGGGCCGATGTATGGAACTCAGTTTCCCTGCAGGGCCTGTTTCTTTGCCGTATTCGGGTAAATTCAGCGCTGTGCATCAAAGAAAACCCGTAAAAATGACGCGAAATATGTGAATAATTACGACACTGCCAAAAAAGCTCTTGACATTTTGGTGAATGTGTAGTATACTATTCGTAAATCATACGAAAAAGGGTATTTTCAGGGCACTTTCATCGGCATTTTGACAATGCAGGCTGACAGAGCCCTTTTTCCCGGACAGGCAGGGACAGACGATGGCAAGATTTTTCCTGTCAAAACAGGAGATCGACTTTGCAGCCGGAACCATCCCGATCCGCGGTGCGGACGCGCATCATATTGCGTATTCGCTGCGTATGGCAGTGGGTGAACGGCTCACGGTCTGCGATATGCAGAAAACTGAATATCTGTGTGAGATCATCCGCATCACCCCTGATGAAGTGACACTGCGGATAGAGGAAACCCGGGACAACGATACGGAGCTGCCGACGGCGGTGCATCTTTATCAGTCGGTTCCGAAGGGCGATAAAATGGATTATATCGTCCAGAAGGCTGTGGAGCTCGGTGTGTCCTCCATTACACCCGTGATGAGCGCACGCTGCATCGTCAAGCTCGATCAGAAGTCGGCGCAGAATAAATGCGCGCGCTGGCAGAAGATCGCTGAGGAAGCGGCAAAGCAATGCGGACGCGGCTTTGTTCCGAAGGTTTCGGAGCCTGTCGCATTCCGTCAGGCTGTAACACGGGGAGCGGAAGACGAGTTGTCGATTTTCTGCTATGAGGGTGACGGTACGGAATCGCTGAAAACGATTCTCTCTGACGCCGAGAACGGGAAAATGCCTGCAGGAATATCCTTTTTCATCGGTCCCGAAGGCGGGTATGACACAGCAGAGGTGCAGTGCGCCAAAGACGCAGGAATGCGGATTGCCAATCTGGGCAAACGGATTCTGCGCTGCGAAACAGCATCCGGTTTTGTCTTGTCTGCCATGACCTATGCGCTTGAATTGTAAATCCATAACCCGCGATTTCAGACCCGGCATTATGATGCCATAAACCGGAGCGTACCGAAGGGCAAGCCCAGCGGACGCCCCGATAACCATGGAGTTGACGAGGATGAGGGAGAGAAACAAGAAAGTAACCAAAAGAAATCAGACACGCGCGGAAAGCGATCTGATGATGAACCGGCTCATGCTGATGTTCGTCATTGCGACCCTGGCCGTAACGGTGGTCATGTGCCTGCGCAACGCCAACCGGGAGCTTGCCATGATCAGCACGGTAGGACCGGTTATGACTGTTGTGTGTCTTGTGATCGCAGCAGCCTGCGCTGCTTTTTTCGCCTTCAGAAAGTCGAAGAAAGTCGATGACGCATCCCGCACGTTCAATAAGTTCAATGTGCTGGGCATCGGTGTGATATCCCTGATCTGCGCATGCTTCTACTTTGTCAATCCCAGCTATGCTTCCATTTACTGCGTGGCTTTCATCATCGGCGGAACGGCACTTTACTATATCCGCTATATTTATCCGACGGAATTCTTTGCGATGTCCTGTCTTGCGTTTCTGGAAGGTGTGATGTTCCACATCGGCTACAGTTACTTATCCTACAGCACCTTATATGCAGGCGTTCAGTATGCCTGCCGTGCCGGTGCGATCGTACTTCCTGTGCTGGCTGTGATCGGTGCTCTGATCGCGAAAAAGAAGGCACCGAAAGCAAAGATCCTGCCGCTCATCCTGATGGCAGTGATCACTCTTGCAGCAGCTGTTGTAATGATCGTTGGCGTGACCATGAATCTGTTCTTCCCCCGCAGCTACGCGATCCTTGTTACTGCCGTTGTCTATATTGCCCTTGGCCTTGTGCAGACAGTCAAGATGATCTGATTCCACACTATTTGTAAGTTATATCAAAAGATTTCACATATTCAACATATCTGACGGTCATCCCGAAACGGGGGACTGTCCCAGAAAATTAGGAGGAGAACCGTATGTCTACCAGATTGTTCCAGGGAATTATCCACCAGATGAAGGAGGCTGTGGAACGGGTCATCGGCGTTATCGACGAAAACGGCGTTATCATTTCCTGCAGTGAGCTTGTCAAGATCGGTGAGACCCGACAGGGGATCCGTGATGAGATGGCATATACGACGGATGCTGTAGTTTCCGGCGGTTATACCTATCGTCCGATCGGCGGCACACCCAAGAGCGAATACATCGTCTTCGTGGAAGGAGAGGACAAGAAGGCAGAAGAGCTTTCCATGGTTCTTTCCATTTCGCTGAACAACATCAAGAATCTGTACGATGAAAAGTACGACAAGAGCTCTTTCATCAAGAATATCATTCTTGACAATATCCTTCCCAGCGATATTTACATCAAATCCAAGGAGCTTCATTTCTCCACCGATGTGATGCGTATTGCCATCCTGATCAAGTTCCTCGGCAAGACCGATGTCATTCCTTTCGACGTTGTACAGAATATGTTCCCCGACAAGAACAAGGATTTCGTCATCAGCGTATCCGAGCATGATGTCGTCCTCATCAAGGAAGTCAAGATGAACTATGACATCCGCGAAGTTGAAAAGATGGCAAAGCAGATTGCGGACACCATCAATTCCGAGTTCTACACCAAGGTCTCCATCGGTATCGGTACTGCTGTTTCCACCATCAAGGATCTGGCACGTTCCTACAAGGAAGCGCAGACCTCCATCGAAGTCGGCAAGGTATTCGACACCGAAAAGAATATCATCTCTTATGAGAATCTGGGCATCGGTCGTCTGATTTATCAGCTCCCGACCACCCTTTGCGAAATGTTCATGCAGGAGGTCTTCAAGAAGGGCAGCCTCGACACCCTCGACCGTGAGACCCTCATGACCATCCAGTGCTTCTTTGAGAACAATCTGAACGTCTCCGAGACTTCCAGAAAGCTGTTCGTCCACAGAAACACGCTGGTCTACCGTCTGGAAAAGATCCGCAAGCTGACAGGTCTTGATCTGCGCGAATTTGAGCATGCCATCACCTTCAAGGTCGCGCTGATGGTTCAGAAGTATCTCTCCTCCAAGCCTGCAAAGTATTAAGCAGTCACATGCCCGGTCGGGAATCGTCCCGTCCGATAAAATAACGCTGCATCCCGTCCGGCTCTATGCCGAAACAAAGTGCAACCGAACATCATCCTATGGGATCTGACAGGTAAAACGCTGTTACATACATGGTAACAGCGTTTTCTCCGATTTATATGTTGTTCTTTTGTGTTAAAGAAAGGTTCAGAAAAGCGGAACTTGCGCGCTTTTTATTTGGTTTACTATGATTGAATTCAGAGACGTATCGAAAATATATCCAAACGGTACCGTTGCCCTTGAGAACATCAATCTCAAGATCGAAGACGGTGAGTTTGTCTTTATTGTCGGTGCTTCCGGTGCCGGAAAATCGACGCTGATGCATTTGCTCCTTCGTGAAGAAAAAGTCACGAGCGGAAAATTGCTCGTCGGTGATTATGATCTGACGAAAATTCCGAACTTCAAGATCCCCTACTACCGCAGACAGCTGGGTATGGTTTTCCAGGATTTCAAGCTGTTTGAAAAGAAGACCGTTTATGAAAACGTGGCATTTGCCATGCAGGTTATCGGTGAACCGGCGAAGGTCATCAAGCGCCGTGTCCCTACCATCCTTTCTATCGTCGGTCTGGTCGATAAGTACAAAAACTTCCCGACGGAGCTTTCCGGCGGTGAGCAGCAGCGTGTAGCGCTGGCCCGTGCACTTGCCAACAATCCCCGCATCATCATTGCGGACGAGCCGACGGCAAACATCGACCCGAAAATGAAAATGGAGATCATGAATCTTCTCATGAAGATCAATTCCAAGGGCAAGACGGTCATCGTCGTCACCCATGAAAAGAATATCGTCGACTATTTCCAGAAGCGTGTCATCACCATCCAGAACGGCCATGTGGTCGACGACCGAGTAGGAGGTATGTACGATGAGACGGTATAGTGTTACCTACTTCCTGTCCCAGAGCCTGAAGGGCCTTTGGAGAAACGGTCTGATGACGCTGGCGGCAGTCACCGTGCTTCTGTCCTGCCTTGTACTGATGGGTTCTTTTGCCAGCCTTGTTTACAATGTCAATGTCAATATCGAAGAGGTTGCAAAACTCAACGAGATCATCGTGATTGTGGACTACGGTGCCAGTGACGAAGAGGTAGCGGAGATTGCAAAGCAGCTTGACAGCCTTCCCAACATCAGCAGCATCGAATATGTTTCCAAAGAAGAAGGTCTGGAATCCGAAAGCCAGCGCTATGAGGAATACAGCTACATCTTTGAGGAAATCGCTGATGAAAACCCCCTGCCGGACGTTTTCAAGATCACATACGAAGACAACTCCCGTGTAGCCAATCTTGTTTATCAGCTGAATCAGATTGATCATGTGAGAAAGGTCAACAACCGTACCGATATTGCAAACGATATCGAGAGCATCAAGAGCGGTGTGTCTTTTATCTTCATCTGGTTCCTTGCCATTCTTTTTGTTATCAGTATCTTCATTATCATCAATACCATCAAGATCGGTGTTGAATCCCGCAGCCGTGAGATCACAGCTATGCGCTATATCGGTGCGACCAACTTCTTTATGATGACACCATTCATTCTGGAAGGTGTGTTCATCGGTCTGATCTCTGCAGTGATTGCATTCCTTGTGCAGAACGGTCTTTATACCTACATCTACAACATGATGTCCAATAACTACAAGATGATCGCCATCGCACCGTTTGTTTCCATCGAGCGGTTTGTCGTGCTCGGATTCCTCGGCATCGGTGTTTTTGCCGGTATGCTGGGCAGTGCAATTTCTCTGCGCAGATACATGAAGGTCTGATCGGTTTTCTCCCTTTTGTCCGATCCGGGATTGTCTCCCGGACTTTGAGAGGATATGCAACGATGAAAAACAGAAGAAAGATTCTGCGCCGTCTGGCCGCATTCCTTCTTTGTGCGGTCATCGCGGTATGTGCTGTACCATGGCAGAAGCTGCCTCTGCGGACTTCCGCGGAAAGCGCTTCCATCACGGAAAGCAAACAGACCATCAAAATGATGGAAGAGGAGCTGGAACTCTTAAAAAACAGCAGTGAAGCTGCATCTTCTGCCTATGAAGACGCAGTCAAAGCCTACGATGCGGCAGAACTGGATATCGCCAGGGCCTATGATGCCAAGGAAGCGCTTGATAAAAAGATCACAGCGCTGGAAAAGGAGATTGACAGCTACCGCAGTCTGCTGGCAATTTACAATGAGCAGATTTCTGCCACAAACGAACAGATCGCAGAAAAAGAAGCGGAGATTGATTCCCGTTATCACGAATTTCTCGACCGAATCCGGATCAACTACGAGGACAGCTTCACTTCCTATTTGTCGATCATACTGGAATCCGACAGTTTCGCGGATTTCCTGTATCATGTGGATATGGTAGCAAGTCTTCTTGACTATGATAAGCGTGTGCTTGCATCCCTCGACCTTGCAAAGAAGGATCTGGAAAGTCTGGAAGCCAACTATCAGACCATGCAGTATAAGGCACAGGAGACACTGAATTCCCTGTCGGAACGTATGCCGGAGCTGGAAGCAGAACGGCAGCGCAACACGGAACTTCTGGAAGAACTCAATACCAAACTGCTGGAACTGAAAAATAAGAAAGACGCCACCGAAGCGGAAAAGGAAAAGCTCGATGAGCAGCTCCGTCTGCAGGAAGAACGGTTTGCCGCAGAAGAAGCAGCACTGGAACAGAAGATCCGTGAGGAACAGAAGCGTCTGGAAGCGGAGCGCAGAGCAAGAGAAGAAGCCGAGCGCAAAGCCCGCGAGGAAGCGGAACGCTTAAGACGCGAAGAAGAGGAACGGAAGAGACTGGAAGAAGAAAAACGGAAGCAGGAAGAGGCCGCACAGCAGGGCGGACAGAATCAGAACGATCCCCCTGTGACCGAAGCTCCGGTCAAGGAAGACCCGGTACCCCCGACCAATACACCTCCCAAAGAAGATCCGGTGGACAACGGCACATACATCTGGCCGGTGGATACCAGATACAGTGTTATTTCGTCCCCTTACGGTTACCGTACCTCCCCGCTTTCGGGCCGTTCGGAACTTCATAACGGTATTGACATTCCCGCACCATACGGTTCCAATATTTACGCATCCCGGACGGGTACGGTCATCATCGCCGACTGGCATTACAGCTACGGCAACTATGTGGTCATTGACCACGGAGACGGGGTTTCCACCCTGTATGCACATAATTCCAAACTGCTTGTGAAAGCGGGAGATGTGGTGGCGCAGGGAGACGTGATCGCGCTCTGCGGCTCGACAGGGGATTCTCAGGGTAATCACTGTCACTTCTGTGTCCGTATTGACGGTGTGACAACACAGCCGCTGAATTACGTGAAGCAGCCCTGACAATAAAAGAAAGTGTTTATGATCATGAAGAATACGAACATCAGCGGTTTGCGGGACGGAACAGAAAAACGCCATCCCGTGCGCTGCATCGTCCTTGTGCTTCTTTGCGTATTGACGGTATTCTACGCGGTGCCGAAGTGGTCTCTTGTGATCCCGGTTTCCGCCGCAACATCCGTTGCAGAAGATCAGCAGCGCGTCAAAAAGATGCAGGAGGAATTGTCCCTTCTGAAAAACAGCCGCAAGAATGCGACGGATGAATACAATGCAGCTCTTGCGGAATACAATAAGGCGATGCTGGATATCGACAACGCCTACAAAGCAAAGGAACTGCTGGATAAAGAGATCGCTGCTCTTGAAGAGGAAACCGAGAAGACACAGGAACTGCTCAACACCTACACGGAGCAGCTGGATACCTACGCTGTCCTGATTGCTGACAAGCAGGATGAGATTGAGGACCGTTATGCAAAATTTGTGGAGCGGATCCGTGTCAATTATGAGGACAGTTTCACCTCTTATCTGGAAATCGTTCTGGAATCCAACAGCTTTGCGGATTTCCTTTACCATATCGACGTGGTGGCAAGTCTTCTTGACTATGACAAGCGTGTGCTTGCGGCTTTGGCCCAGTCCAAGGATGATTTAAGTTCCATGCAGAACCAGTATCAGGCGCTGCAGTACGGCGCACAGAATACGCTGAGCGATCTTGTCGAGCAGATGCCGATTCTCGAAAAGAAGCGTGCGGAAGGCGAGCAGATGCTCATCGAGCTGGAAGAAGCCGTGGCTGCTGCAAAGGCCAATAAAGAGGCGACCGAGGAAGAAAAACGGAAAGTCGATGCTGCTGTTTCTTCCATGGAACAGCGTGTCAAGGTCGCGGAAGCGGAAATTGACAAGAAGATCAAGGAAGCACAGGAGCGGGAACGCCGCGAAAAATATGTCGGCGGTACTTTCGGCTGGCCGGTGGATATCGGTTATAATAAGGTTTCCTCGTATTTCTCCGTCCGCTATAATCCGGTCTATGGTTATCAGGAGCTTCATAACGGTATTGATATTCCGGTTCCCTATGGTACGGCGATTCTTGCCGGCAACGCGGGAACAGTCATCGTGTCCGAATGGCATTACAGCTATGGCAACTATGTGGTCATTGATCATGGCGGCGGAATCACGACGCTGTATGCGCACAATTCCAAGCTGCTTGTCAAAGTCGGTGATACTGTCTCCAAGGGACAAACAATCGCAAAGGCGGGTTCAACCGGATATTCCACCGGCAACCACTGCCATTTTTCCGTCCGTGAAAACGGTGTTGCGGTCAATCCGCTGAATTATGTGGTACAGCCGTAACGGCGGCAAAGGAAGGAGATAAGGGTTCTCAGTATGGAAAAGAAAATTTCACTCGCGGCTGCGATCGTGCTGATCCTTCTGGCTGCGCTGCTTTCGTTCCAGATCACATTTGTGACGGTTTCACGACACTATCAGGGGCAGATCGGGGAGGCAATGATCTCAACGACCGCCTATGATAAACTGAATTATGTGGATGCACTTTACCGGAAGTATTATGTCGGCGAGATCGACGAAGAACAGCTGTCGGATTATCTGATCCGCGGCTATATCGTCGGTGTGGGAGACAAATATGCATCTTACATGACAAAAGAGGAATTCTCAGACTATATGCAGGAATCCTCCGGCGAGATGGTCGGTATCGGCGTACATGTCATTTACAACAATGACTACGGTGCGCTGGAAATCGTCTCCGTCATGCGGGATTCTCCGGCACTGGCCTCCGGCGTCAAAGCGGGTGACCTGATCGTTTTTGTGGGCGATGAGTCCGTCGCGGAGCTGGGCTATTATCCGGCAGTTGCCAAGATGCAGGGCGAGAAAGGAACCGTTGCGCGCTTCACTGTACGCCGCGGTGCAAACTACAGTGAAATCGTGGAATTCAATATCATCCGCGACAAAGTCACTGATACGACAGTGGAGTCCCACATGTACGGCAAGGATATCGGCATTGTGCGCATCACGCAGTTTGCCGTCAATACCGGTGAAAATGTCAGAGAACAGGTTGCCGATCTGATTTCCAAAGGCGCAAAGAAACTGATCTTTGACGTCCGCTACAATCCAGGCGGAGCGCTGGATGGTATTGTGGACACGCTGGATTATCTCCTGCCGGAAGGTCCTATCATCCGCATTGTGGATAAAGAGGGTAATGAAGAAGTGATCAGTTCCGATGCTTCCTGCATCGACATGCCGATGGCAGTTCTTGTCAACGGCAATACAGCCAGTGCGGCAGAACTTTTCTCAAGTGCTCTGCAGGACTACAAGAAAGCGACGATCATCGGTACGACCACCTACGGAAAGGGTACGATGCAGTCCGTCGTGACCCTGCCCGACAATTCCGGTATCACCATTTCATACCGGATGTACAATCCGCCGTTCTCACCGAATTATGAAGGTATCGGCGTCATTCCGGATATTGAGCTGGAACTTGCGGAAGAACTGCAGCAGAAGAACTTCTACATTATCACCGATGAAGAAGACAACCAGCTGCAGAAAGCCATTGAAGTCGTCAATGGCAAAGCGAAATAACACGATCTGTCTGTATGCCCGAGGCAACGGACTGACGATAGGCAGTCTGCGTTTTTCTGCAGTCTGTTTTCCCCCAACTTTAATTTTATGATTAGAAAGAAACGGAGTATTCAATCATGGCAGAAGAAGTCAAAATTCTCACAGTGACCGAAGAAGGCTTAAAGAAGCTGCAGGCAGAACTCGACTACCTCATCAACGTCAAGCGTCCTGAGGTAACCAAGAACATCGGTATTGCCAGAGGTTTCGGTGACCTTTCCGAGAACAGCGAGTACGATGAGGCAAAGAACGAACAGGCAAAGGTCGAAGCTCAGATTGCAGAACTGGAACAGACGCTGGAGCATGTCAAGGTCGTCTCTAATGTCGGCGCTGACGTTGTCAACATCGGTACCAAGGTCCGCATCAAGAATCTCGATATGGATAAGGAGCTTGTCTATACGCTGGTCGGTTCCAACGAAGCAAACGCTCTGGAAGGCAAAATTTCCGATCAGTCTCCTGTCGGTAAGGCCATTATCGGTGCCAAGGTCGGCGATATCCTGACCATCACTATTCCCAGCGGTGCGCTCCGCATCCAGATCCTCTCCATCGAAAAATAAGAGACGATATCCCCATCGTCTGTCGGACTTATACGGAGGAGGGATCCTGTATGTCCGAAAATAAAGAAGACAAACTTTCGGCGCCTGAAATCAGTATGGCATCCGGTCCCCGGGTTGACGGGAAAGAGAAAGACGCAGCAGACCGTGCTTTTGAAAACTATTGGTATCATTACAAGTGGCATACCATTGCCGGTGCTGCAATCGTGATTTTTCTGATCATCTGTATTGCCCAGCTTGCCGGACGCAGCACATGGGATGCGCACATCCTCTATACAGGACCTATGCTTCTGGACCGCGAGAGCTGTGAAGCCATCACGGAATCCGCGCAGAAAGCCTCAGAGGCTGTGAACGGCGGCAGTACCGGAAATCCCGCAGATTATTCGGGAGACGGCCTGATCACACTGGATTTCAATCACTATGTGTATGTGCCGACTTCGCTTGCACAGGAATACAAAGATAACGACATCTATTTCAACGGTCAGGACAATCTGAATGAGCGCGGAAATTTTACCAATGCGATCATGATCGGCGAATATGTCATTCTGATGATCGACCGCTCGCTGTACGAAGAAACGGTAGATTCCGGTGCCTTTCTGAAATGGGAAGACAGTCTGGGCTATGTGCCGGAAAATGCAATAGATGATTATGGGATCCTGCTTGCGGATCTGCCCATCAGCGTGATGAACGGCTTCCGCAATCTGCCCGAAGACACGGTTCTTTGCTGCCGCGGCAGGAGCTATGTCAATCAGATCAACAAAAAAGTACAGAACGAGGAACAGTATCAGGCGCAGGTCGCCCTGTTCCGGCAGCTTGTCACTTACGAAAGAAACGGATAATCAAGAATGCCGCAGACCCCGGAGACGGGGACTGCGGCATTTCTGCAATTATTGTGATTATTCAGCAACGAACATACGGAAGTCGAACTTCTTCGGAGGTCTTGCGGTATTACGGTCAAAGGGTTTACCGTCGCGCTTGGCCTTCTTTTCTTCAATACGGAACCAGAGCTCGGTGACGCTGATCTCACCTTCCTGAATATCCGGAACTTCCAGACCGCCATCGGCATTGAGCAGAGCATCAGCTTCGTCGATGCGGTCGGTTTTTTCAAGGGCGATGGTGCGGTACAAACGGATTCTGGGAAGTCTGGACATTTCCGCAGAGAGGCTGCCGGTGAATTCCAGCAGGGCATCCCACATTTCGGCGCGGTCCAGCATGCGTCCGGTCATCTTGCAGAGGGAGGCATCGTCGGGTGCCATTCTTGCAGCGGCGAGGATAGTAGCGGCAGCACGTTTGATGTCACCTCTGACACGGTAGACCTCGGCAAGACCATAGAGGTTCCAGGCGTTTGTCTGCAGCTTGCAGGAAGCATCAAAGGCTTCTTCCGCTTTGTCGATATCTGCTGCGGCAAAGTAAGAACAGCCGAGTTCATACTGGGTAAGCCAGTAGTAGCGGTCAGGACCTTGTACGGCCTTTTCCATCAGCTTGATCCATGCGCTGCTGCGCTGGTAGGAGAGGGGGGCGACTGCGGAATCGGAATCTTCTTTGGTATAAAGAGAACCGGTGCGGA
>JAKSPR010000320.1 GCA_024404655.1 Clostridia bacterium
CGCTTCCCGGAAGAAGCCATTGACTATGTGGTCGTCCATGAGCTCGCCCACATCCGGCATCACGATCATTCGGGAAATTTCTATGCCTTCGTTGCCCGTTTCCTGCCGGACTACAAACGCAGGGAGGCTATGCTGAAAAACTGACCTCAAACCCTTGACAAACCTGCTATTTGATAGTACAATAGAGCCGTATCATTTCAAAAATCTGTCTTATCCGACAGTCCGCAAAGAAGGTACCCAATGAAAGCACAGAATTACGGTTTTCTGACCGCCAACTATCACACCCACACCTACCGCTGTCATCATGCCAATGGCACGGAACGGGAATATATTGAGGAAGCCATCCGCTCCGGCATAAAAATCCTCGGTTTTTCCGATCATTCCCCCATGGTTTTTGACGGAAAGCACACCTCCGGTCACAGAATGGCGCTTGGGGAAGCTGACGATTATGTTTCCACCCTCACCGCCCTGCGCGAGGAATACAAAGAGGATATCGAGATCCATATCGGCTACGAAATGGAATACTATCCGAAATTCTTTGAAGCATCCATCAGGGAAATCTGTCGTCTGCCCATCGAATATCTGATCCTCGGTCAGCATTTTATCGACAATGAAATTGAGGGGCATCATGCCTCCGCCCGCTCTGAGGACGAGAATTATCTTGCCCGCTACGTCGACCAGGTCATCGAAGCCATGGAAACCGGCGTCTTTTCTTATATCGCCCATCCCGATCTGTCAAAATTCCTGGGTGCGGAGGATGCCTACAGCCGTCAGATGAAGCGGCTGTGCGAGGCAGCGCTCGCCCATGATCTTCCGCTGGAGATCAACTATCTCGGTCTGATGGAAGGACGCAACTATCCCAGCGACCGTTTCTTCCGGATCGCCAAGGAAACCGGGAACCGGTTCATCATCGGCTGTGATGCCCACAGACCGGACATGCTGGACATCGACCGCGTCAAAGAAAAATGCGAGGAGTTCTGCACACAGCTGGGGATCACCGCCTCCCAGGAACTCACGCTGAAAGACCCGCATCTTTATGTTCAGAAATAACATTTAACCAAAGGAGATAAGATCATGCTTGTCACACTGAAAGAAATCCTTGCCATTGCAGAAGAAAAACACATCGCCGTCGGTTCCTTCAACACCCCGAACCTCGCTTCCCTGCGCGGTATCATCGCGGCAGCGGAAGAACTGAATCAGCCTGTCATCCTGATGCACGCCCAGGTTCATGAAGAAATGGGACTCTGCACCATGGAAGAGGTTGCTCCCATCATGCTGGCTGCTGCCAAACGTGCCAAGGTTCCGGTCTGCGTACACCTCGACCACGGTACGGACCTTGATTACATCAAGAGAGGTCTTGAACTGGGCTTCACCGGCGTCATGTTCGACGGTTCTGCTCTGCCTGTTGAAGAAAACTTCGCAAAGACCCGCGAAGCAGTCCTGATGGCTGCCAAGACCGGTGCATCCGTGGAAGCGGAAATCGGCTCCATGGGTTCCCGTGAGGGCGGCAATGCGGGAGATATGGAAAATCCCGAAAGCATCTACACCGATCCGGATATGGCAGTCCGCTTTGTTGCGGAAACCGGCATCGACGCGCTTGCCTGCGCTTTCGGTACCGTTCACGGCATCTATCTGAAAGAGCCGAAACTGGACTTTGACCGTCTTGCAAAGATCGACAGCATGGTCTCCGTCCCGCTGGTCATGCACGGAGGCTCCGGCGTCAGCCCTGAGGACTACCGCAAAGTCATCGCCCGCGGTGTTGCCAAGATCAACTATTACACCTACATGGCAAAGGCCGGTGCGGAAGCCATCAACGGCAAGACCTTCACCCAGTATCATGATATCGTGACTGCCGCAACTCAGGCAATCAAGGAAGACGTCATGAAGGCTATGCGCGTGTTCTCCGGTCTCTGATATAATATAAACAGCATAAAAAACGTGGACAGATTGTTTATAAGCGATCTGTCCACTTGATTTTTCGGACAAATTACGGTATAATATGGGTGATACTCCGATCTATGGGCGATCGGCGTAAATTTATGACGAGAGGAGCGAGAATGCAGTCCATGCGCAAAATTGAAAAGGTGATTTTTTCTTAACTCCTGCGGCAGCCCCTGATGCCGGACAACGGCTTTTTGTACTCTCAGACAAAAGACCATCCGCATTTTTGCTGTATTTCCGCTGCGGCTGAACGGAAATACGCAAAACAGGCCCTGTGCTGTCCCCGGGACAACGGAAGGAGCGGATTATTTTGGTATATAAGAATGCCCGCGGGGTCCTCCCGGACGCGCTGATCGCAGAGATTCAGAAATACGTCGACGGTGAGACCATTTACATCCCCGCAAAGAATGAAGTCAAGACCGAATGGGGTCACAGAAACGGAACCCGTGCCAGATATCAGCAGCGCAATGCAGAAATCTGCTCGCTGTTTGAAAACAGGGTCCCGATTTCCGAAATCTCCGGCCGGTACTATCTCGCATCGGACACGGTGCGCAAAATCATCCGGACCCAGAGATCCGGATTCAAAGCAGCAAAATAAACAATCGGTGTACCGTTTCTGCGGTACACCGATTGTTCGTTTTCAGGATTTTTCTTTTGTTTTCTTCTCGGCTGCTGCCTCTTTTTCTGCGGCTTCTTTGGCGGCAGATTCTGCAAGGGCTGCGGCTTTTGCTTTGGCAATCAGCTTTTCTGCGTAGATCTTATTGGAAAAAGCAATGGCAGCGGCGGTCATGACAAGATCATCGTCGGCTTTTGCTCCGTCAGCGGGAATGGTTTCGTTTCTGACGGTGCTGTGCAGGTAAGCTTCAAAGACCTCACAGAAGCGGTTGTGTGCTTCCTCCGGTGTGTGATCGCGCCGGTTGACGGCGATCAGATCAGCGGACTGTCCGATGCTCAGTATCTGCTTGAAACAGAATACCATGAACAGCGCAGCCAGGCTGGATTTGTCGTAGCGTTTCTTCTGCGGGCCGGGGATGATCTTCTCCTTGACGTAGTTATTGATCATGGTCGCCGTGATGCCGCGGCTGTCCTCGTCTCCGTCTTCGTCGTCAAAGAAAACTGCCAGTTTCTGGCTTAAATAGCTGACGACCTGGTCCATATATAAATCAATTTCCGGCAGCTCGTTCCAGCGAGGGAACGCAAAACCGCCGATCAGTTCTTCCCAGTTTTTGGTCTGCTCTGTCACAGGTAAATCCTCCGATAAGAGATATTTTTCATATCTATTATATCATTTTCCCGGATTTTGTCAAGAGGAATTTTATACCCCATGACCGAAATCGGAGATTCCTGTGACATCATATTGAAAACGAGATTGCGGGACTTGCGCTTTTTCCGGTTCTATGGTATAATGGAAGAAACGAGTTTTGGGGAGGTTCTATATGCCGGGACACAAAAAAGTCTTTCTGGAAATTACAAACTGCTGCAATCTGTCCTGCTCCTTCTGTCCGGGCTGCAGTCGTCCGCCTCATGTGCTCTCGGAGGACGAATTCCGCCTCCTTGCCGACCGCTGTGCCGGGTGGGCGGATTATCTCTATTTTCATCTGATGGGAGAACCGCTTTCCCATCCGCATCTGCCGGAGTTTATCCGATATACGCATACCCTCGG
>JAKSPR010000321.1 GCA_024404655.1 Clostridia bacterium
GATTGCACGAAGCTTGCTCATGTCGCCGCCCATCATCTTGGCGTAATCCTGCATGGTCATACCGCTGCGCTCTACCTGATATGCGAACTGATCCATTTCTTTGTCAAGCTGCTCTTCGATCATGCTCTCGGGGATGGTCACAGTCATGTTTGCAATGGCCTTGTCCATGCATGCATTCTCGAACGCGGTTTTGGCGCTTTCTTCCTTGGAAGCAGCAGCCTTGGTGCGGGTATCGGCGCGGAGCTCATCCATGGTATCAAAGCCCAGATCCTTAGCAAACTCATCATCCATTGCAGGGGCCACCGTCTCCTGGACCTCATGAACGGTGCACTTGAAACCAGCTTCCTTGGAAGCGAGCTCGGGGGTATAGTTCTCGGGGAACGTGACAACAACGTCCTTGCTC
Organism: Clostridia bacterium; assembly: GCA_024404655.1. Lineage (GTDB taxonomy): Bacteria > Bacillota > Clostridia > Oscillospirales > CAG-272 > RGIG3925. Next base: position 404 of record JAKSPR010000321.1, read on the forward strand.
TCGCCTGCGGTGCAGCCAACCAGCTGATCTTCAAAGCCGGGAACAAACTGGCCGGAGCCCAGCTTCAGGTCAAAGTTTTCGCCCTTGCCGCCGTCGAATGCCTTGCCGTCGACAAAGCCTTCGAAATCGATGGTCACGGTATCGCCGAGCTGAGCTGCGCGCTCAACGGTGGAGATACGGGCATTCTGTTCAGCCATCTTTGCAATTTCGGCTTCAACCTCTTCATCGGATACAACGATCTCAGTCTTTTCAACTTCGAGTCCCTTGTACTGACCGAGCTCTGCTTCAGGATACAGATCGGTGGCGACTGTCAGGAGCATGCCGCCTTCTTCGGTCTTTTCCATATCGGCGATGGAGGGGCGGCCAACTGCCTTCAGCTTCTGATCAACAACTGCGCAGGTATAAACCTCGGGGAAGATCACTTCTACAGCATCTTCATAGAAGATCTCGGCACCGTACATAGCCTCAACGACTTTGCGGGGAGCCTTGCCCTTGCGGAAGCCGGGGATGGCGATCTTGTTCTTTGCCTTCTTATAAGCAGTGGTCAGGGCATTGTCGAATTCCACTGCGGACAGTTCTACCTGAATTTTGGCAGTTCCGTTCTCAATTGCGGTGTTCTTTACATTCATGACTGATTTCCTCCTATGTGGTGCGGCCAAAGCCGTCTTCACCTGTCATATTTATAGCCGTAATATTTTAACAGACTCTTTTTCGGATTTCCACTATTTTTTTTGCTATTTTTTGAATTTTTTGAAAATTCTCCATAAAAAACCCGGCCAACAACCTTGGGGGCGGCTGTTGACCGGGCGTATCACCCGCGATTGGGGGAAATCGCAGGCTTACCGGCATCTGTCCGTGCCGGTCGGGAAAAATCGGGACAACGAAAAATAACGCGCCTGTCATCGGGGGGAATGACAGGCGCGGCCGTTTTTCGCGCAAAAAGAGACACAGGCTCCATAACTCGCAGAGCAGCATCATATTGCAAGTCGAGCAGGTCTCCTGACTTACGGATCACAGATACTGCAGCGGTCTTCTCCGAAATTCTCGAATGACCGGCTTTCGCCTTGCACAGCTTCTCCCCGTTTACAGTGGCGGTACCGTTCCGGAATTGCACCGGATTCTCTATTCTCCCCACGGACCCGAACGGTCTGCGGAGCACTCAACCCTATCCAGATTGCTTTTATTATAGTTCCTGGCAAACAGCGTTGTCAACCACAGGGAAACATTTTTACAGGTTTTCCTGAAGCCACTGTCTGATCTGGTCGCCGGTTGCACCCACCCTGCCCTGAACGCATTCCGCTTTGCCGCCGCCTCTGCCCCGCAGAGCCGCGTTCATCATTTTGGAAACTGCGCGAAGGTCCGTGTCTGTGGACGCAAGCACATAGCTATAGCCTTCCTCATCAGATCCCGAAAAGAGCGCGCAGCTGCCGCCGCAGGCGTTCAGCACCGCATCCGCATAGCGGCGAAGAGTGCCCGGGTCCATATCATTTTCAAAGGCTGTCACCTTTCCCGCTCCGCGGTACCGTTCAGCCTTGAAAGCCATAAGTTCTGTTTCCGCAGCACTAGACCGTTCCTTCAGATTCTGCAGCTCATTCGCCATGCGTTCCACTGCAATGCCGGTCTCCAGCGGTTTTGCCGAAAGACGAACAGAAACGCTGTGATTTTGATCCCGCATGCTCTGAAGGTATTTCAGAGCTCTGCCGCCGCAGAGCAGTTCAATGCGTACCCCTTCATGGAACTTGACGCAGTTCAGGAGCTGGATGATGCCGATTTCGCCGGTGCATGACACGTGGGTACCGCAGCAGGCGCAAAGATCCACTCCCGGAAAACGCACCAGTCGCACCTCTCCCGACAGCGCTTTCTTGCTGCGAAAAGACAGTTCTGCCAGTTCCGCAGGGGCAGGAAACAGTTGTTCCACCGGAAGATTGCGCCAGATGACCTGGTTGGCCGCAATTTCAATTTCGCGGAGGCCCGCGGAATCGATCATACCATTGAAATCGATGGTGATCATATCCCTGCCCATGTGGAATCCAACATTCTCATAGCCGTATTTTGCGTGAACCAGCCCGCTGACGATATGCTCACCGGAATGCTGCTGCATCAGATCAAAGCGGCGCTCCCAGTCGATCTCGCAAGCCGCCTCGGTGCCCACCGGGACGGGTGCCGCGCACAGGTGCAGGACCTTGCCGTTCTTCTCGCGGACATCCGTTACAGGTTCACCGTCTATGGTTCCAAGATCACAGGGCTGGCCCCCTCCCTCGGGATAAAAGGCTGTCTCCGACAGCGTGATCAGCCATTTGTCATCCTTTGGCTCACAGGAGGTCACTGTTGCCCGGAAGGATCTGCAGTGCGGATCGCGGTAATAGAGTCGTTCCCTCATGCTCACTCTCCCATTGCCATGCTCAGGAAATCCCTGACAGTCTTCGCATATCCCTCGGGATCGAACTGGTAACTCTGCACATGACCGGCATCGGGCACGGAGTACACCTGCACACGGCTTCCGCCGAATTTTTTCAATTCCTTGCTCATTTCATAAGGCACGAAATGGTCTTCCGTACCGTGAATGATCAGAACAGGAAGTGCCGTCTGTGCAACAGACTCTCTTGCAGAAGACTCCATGGGATCGAATTTTCCGAACAGCCGTAAGCCCATTCTGGCGAAAGGCCAGCAGAGCCGGTCGGGGAAACCCTGTTTCTTGGCGGTGTTCATGATGATCTCCTTGGGAGAAGTAAAACCGCAGTCAGCTATCACCGCTTTTACACTTTCGGGAAGTTCCAGATTGGAAGCCATCATTACCGTAGCAGCACCCATGGAGGTTCCAAAGAGAACAATGGCGATATTCCTGCCGAATCGGTTCGTGAGATACTCGGCCCAGGCACGGCAATCCAGCCGTTCCTTCACACCGAAGGTAATGGTGGTTCCCTCGCTGTCACCGCAAGCCCGCTCATCTATGATCAACATATTCCACCCCATCTCATCAAAAACAGAATGGATGCCGCAAAAATCGCCAAAGGCATGGGCACGGTAACCGTGCATGAAAATAACAAACCTGTCTTTCTTCTCTCCTGCATAGAAGCGGCCTTTCAGCACCAGCCCGTCATCGGAACGGACCTCGACAGGTTCACAGGGACGTTCCAGCAAAGAACGCAGTTTGGGGAACAGCAGATCTCCATGGAGCCCCAGGTATTCCGA
>JAKSPR010000322.1 GCA_024404655.1 Clostridia bacterium
GTCTCGGTGAGTTCTTCCGGTTCACATTCACGCTTGTAGCCGCAGTCCTTGTTGTGGCAGAAGATGAAGTTCTTGCCTTTCTTGCGGAACAGCATCTGTCCGCAGTCGGGGCATGTCTCCTTCTGCGGGATATCCCAGGAGGAAAAATCACAGGTGGGATAATGTTCGCAGGAATAGAAGGTCATACGGTTCTTACCGCGCTTCTGGACCAGCTTGCCGCCGCATTTGGGGCAGTCCACGCCGATTTCCCGCAGGATGGGCTTGGTGACGCGGCCTCCGGGGTAATGCCCGCAGGCATAGAAGGCACCGAATTTGCCGGCACGGAGCACCATGCGGGAGCCGCACAGCTCGCACTTCATATCGGTTTCCTCAAACTTGACTTCGGTCTTCGTGGTGTCCACGGTACCGTCGCTGTTGAGGGGCTTGGTGTTGCGGCAGCGGGGATAATTGGGGCAGGCGGCGAACTTGCCGTAGCGGCCGTTCTTGACGATCATGGTCGCGCCGCACTTCTCGCAGGTGATGTCGGTTTCTTCCACGGGAACGTCGAAAGCACCCTTTTCCACCATGGAGTTTGCGGTTTCCAGATGCTTTTCAAAACCGCCGTAGAAATCGTGGAGCAGTCCTTCCACGGTGGTATCGCCTTTTTCAACGTCATCCAGTGCGTCTTCCATGTTGGCAGTGAAGGCGACATCGACGATATCCGGGAAGTATTCGACCATCAGTTTGTTCGTGACCTCGCCGAGGGGTGTGGGCTTGAGAGCCTTACCCTCTCTTGCGACATAGCCGCGGGAGATGATGGTGGTGATGATAGGCGTATAGGTGGAGGGACGGCCGATGCCCTTTTCTTCAAAGAGCTTGATGAGCGTAGCTTCGTTGTAGCGCGCCGGAGGCTCTGTGAAGTGCTGGACCGGGAGAATATCACCGACCGGGAGGGTATCGCCTTCGGCGATCTCCGGCAGGCGTGCGCTCTTCTCGGGTGCGTCCTGATCGACCTCATCCTCGGATTCTTCATAGATGGCCATATAGCCCTTGAATTTGACGGTATAGCCGCTGCAGCGGAAGAGATAGCCGCCCGCTTCCATATCTGCGGTGACGGTATCCAGCTCCGCACTCTGCATCTGGGAGGCGACAAAGCGGTTCCAGATCAGGCGGTAGAGTTTGAACTGATCGCCGGTCAGATGCTTCTTGATCAGCTCCGGCTCAAACTTCATGTTGGAGGGACGGATGGCTTCGTGCGCGTCCTGGGCGGTAGCCCGGGATTTGTAAATGCGGGGCTGCTCCGGATAGGACTTTTCGCCGAAGGTTGTGACAATATAGTCCTTTGCGGCGGCCTGTGCTTCCTGGGAGATGCGGAGGGAGTCCGTACGCATGTAGGTGATAAGACCCTGTACGCCGCCGAACTCTGCACCCAGATCAATACCTTCATAAAGCTCTTGGGCGACCTTCATGATCCGCTGGGACTGGAAGGACAGCTTGCGGGAGGCTTCCTGCTGCATGGTGGAGGTGGTGAAAGGGGGAGCGGGATTCTTATAGCGGATGGCCTTGCGGACAGAAGTGACGGTGAAGTCCTTTCCCTCAACGGCTGCAAGGACAGCGTGGGTTTCCTCTTTTGTGTGAAGCTCGGTCTTACCGTCCTTCGTGCCATAGAACTTTGCCTTGACGGGGCGGTTCTTCTGCCCCTGGAGGATAGCGTCGATGGTCCAGTATTCCTCGGGGACAAAGGCGCGGATCTCTTCCTCACGGTCGATGATGATGCGGGTGGCGACAGACTGCACGCGGCCCGCGGAAAGACCGCTCTTGACGGCCTTCCAGAGGAACGGGGACAGCTTGTAGCCGACGATACGGTCAAGCAGTCTGCGCGCCTGCTGGGAGTTGACGAGGTTCTCGTCAATGGAGCGGGGCTTCTTGATGCCCGCCTGCACGGCGCTCTTGGTGATTTCGTTGAAGGTCACACGCTTGGTCTTCTTGGGATCGAGATCGAGGGCGGCGGCAAGATGCCACGCGATGGCTTCGCCTTCACGGTCAGGGTCCGTTGCGAGATAGACTTTGGATGCGGCCTTGGCTTCCTTTTTCAGCTCCTTGATGAGCGGGCCCTTGCCGCGGATATTGATATATTTGGCTTTGAAGTGATCGTCGATGTCGATGCCGAGGGTGCTTTTCGGCAGATCGCGGATATGACCGACCGATGCGACGACCTTATAACTGGAACCGAGATAACCTTTGACAGTGTTTACCTTACCGGGAGACTCCAGAATTACTAAATTGTTTGCCATTCGGATTCAAGCTCCATTCTTTATTGACAGATCCGCCTATACAGGGGATCGTATTTTCATATTCGTCAGATGATTTCATAGTAGCCGCCGGGAACCGCACGGATGAAGCCGGTCAGTTCTAGGATCGTCAGATTCGTCATGAGGGAACTGACTTCCACACCGCAGGCACAGATCTCGTCAAAGGTTTTGCGCTCCCGCAGTTTGGAGAGGATCAGCCGCTGTTCCGGCGTCAGGGACGAAGTATCGCTCTGCTCCTTCGGCGGTTCTTCTTTGGCGGGCTGTTTTTCGGGTTCCGGCTGTATGGCAGTTTCGACAGGTTCGGAAGCCACGATGGGTTCGGGTACCTGTTCCTTGGGTTTCGGCGCGGGTACCGTCTGCGGCGTTTCGGTGGGGAACAGGCTGTTTAGGATTTCCTCTGCGGTCTGTTCGTACCGTTCTTCGCGGATGGGTTTCTGTTCCGGTGCTTTGCGGGGAGCGGGTGGCGTGGGGTTCTGCGGGCGGAAGGGGTGCTCCGTATCGGCAGGACGCGCAGCGCGGCGTTCCTCGATCTTTTCCTTTGCGTAGCGGAGGCTGTCGTCATAACCCAGGAAGTAACGGGGATTGGTCAGCTTTTCCGGAATCAGCGTTGTGTAGAGGGGTGCATAATGGGAGAGGATATCCTTGGTTTCGGTGACGGGATAAGCTCCGTTTTTGATAAGCTCGTTTGTGCCTGTCCGTGCGGGATCGCGGGGATCACCGGGGATAGCGAACAGATCGCGTCCCTGGGAGAGGGCGGTCTGTGCCGTGATGAGCGCACCGCTTTTATGACCCGCTTCCGCGACCAGCGTACCCTGACAGAGTCCGCTGATGATGCGGTTGCGCTGGGGGAAGAACCAGCGTTTGATCTCCGTGCCGGGAGCATATTCGGAGAGGATGCCGCCATTTACCTGCAGCTGCTTATAAAGCGGCAGATGCTCGGCGGGATAGCAGATGTCGATGGCGGAGCCGAGCACCGCAATGGAGGTGCCGGAGGCGTCAAGGGCGGCCTGCTGAGCAGTACCGTCGATACCCAGTGCCATACCGCTGACGATGATGGCTCCTGCGACGGACAGCTCGTAGGCGATACGGTAGGCGTTCTTTCGTCCGTCCTCCGTCATGCCGCGGGTACCGACAACCGCCATGGTGAGATGATTTTTGAAGTCCGGCAGAGAGCCGCGGTAGTAAAGGACTGCCGGCGGATGCTGGATGCGGCGCAGCCGCTCGGGATACAGCATGGAATCGTATGGGAGGATGCCGATATTTTTCTGTGCGCAGACCTCG
>JAKSPR010000323.1 GCA_024404655.1 Clostridia bacterium
TCTCAATCTGACCGTATTCGGTCTTGACCTGAGGGGCGACGATACCACCGAAGTGCTCTACGATCAGCTGCATGCCGTAGCAGATACCCAGCATCGGAACACCGGAATCAAAAATCTTTTCGTCGTAGGTCGGTGCACCGTTCTCCCAGACGCTGGCGGGACCGCCGGAGAAGATAATACCGCCGAAGCCTTTCAGTTTCTCGGGAGCAACACCCATCGGGAAAATCTCAGTATAAACCCCCAGCTCCCGCACCTTCCGGTCGATGACCTTGGTGTACTGGCCGCCGCAGTCAAGAATCGCACATTTTTCCTGCATAATCATTCATCATTTCCTTTCCATATCCGGAATATACCATAGTATAATGTAATATTATAGCACCAAGTGTGCCAAAAAACAAGGGTTATCCCTGATTTTTTTATCCGGTGGTACAGAAAAATCCGTCAAAAAGAGGAACCGTGTCATTGTTGAAAATGCACAGTTCCTCTTGCGTTCGTTTATAGGTGCAGATCAGGCGTTTCCTTCTGCCTCATCAAGCCAGTGATTGTAGGCATCGAAAACAGCGTCGGTATCGGCGTAGACGCCTTTCAGTTCCTTGCGCCAGGGTGCTTCCCATTCGAGTGACAGGCAGCCGTCAAAATCCGTTTCCGACAAGAGCGCCAGCATCTCGGAGGGCTTCATATCGCCCTCACCAAGGCGTGTGTGGATATACTGGGTCCTGTCGGGATCACCGGTATAGACGCCGTCCTTCAAGTGGATATGAACGATATCATTTCCGAGAGCCTTGACGGTATCCGCCGGGCTTTCCTTATATTCAATGGAGTGGATGAGGTCCCAGATGATGCGCATATTGGCACCATGACCCTTGGCACGGACAGCATCCAGAACCTCCCGCATGGAAGCACCGGTGGAAAACTCGCTGTGGGTTTCCAGCCAGATACCAACGCCCTTTTCATCGGCATAATCGCAGATGCGGCAGAGCTCTTCGACAATGCCGTCGAAATCATGCTCTGCGGGCTTGGAAAACAGCGGGGTTCCGCGTCCCAAAAAGACGCGCATGCCCTTTGCGCCGATGAGAGCAGCAAAATCAAGGCAGGCTTTCGCCGTTTCGTAAACTGCGTCGCTCTTTTCCACGACAGTGACGCCGGAGGCAAGGTCGGAGACCGCAATTCCCGCATCGGCAAAAGCGTCTCTCACGGTCTTTGCATCGTTGATGCCGAGGCCGCAGACCGTCAGCTTCGGATCCATCCGCAGCTCAACCGCGGAAAAGCCGTGACGGACGGCGTAGTCCACAACCTCTCCCAGCTGTGCTTCAATACAGGTCAGGGTGCTGAATGCGCGTTTGTAATGCTTCATGATGATATTCCCGGTCCTCCCCGCCCTGGGAGGACATTCCTTTCTCAGATTTATGTGTCCAGTATAACACAGCCATGGAAGCTTGTCAACCCGGTCGGACAAAAAAACGCCGAAGCGGCAGAATCGGTGCGGATACTCTTGCAATTTCGGGATATGTGTGATAAAATAAACAGGAAAAACAGAAACTCCCTGTATAAGGAAGGAGCGATCATTTCACATGGCCGGAACACTGGTTATCGGCTTCGTCTTTGTGGATATCAAGGGTTTTGCCAAAAACGCCTATGATCCCCACGGACGCAATGTCGGCACAATGAAAATCTTCCACGGCGGTGTCAGCCGCAATGTGGTGGAAAATATCGCAAATACGGGAATGCCCGTCACCTTTGCCTCTCTCTGCGAGGACACCGCCCTCAGCCGGGATGTTGTCCGGCGGCTGGAGCAGGCTGGGGCGGACGTCTCCCACATGAAGCCTGTTCCCGAAAACGGCATCGGCACATGGCTTGTCATCCTCGATGAAAACGGCGACGCGGCCGGTTAGATCTCCTGCCCGCCGGACGTCGGAGCGTTGGAAGAGCTGATCGTCCATGAGGGCGAAGCGCTGATCGCAGACTGCGATAACATCGTTTTGGAGCTTGACACCTCCGCAAAGATCGCGGAAATCGTTCTGCCGCTGGCGAAGAAATACGGCAAACCCGTTTATACCGTCGTCGGCAATATGAGCGTCATCCTCTCCCGCCCGGAATTTGTCTCCGCCCTTGACTGTTTCGTCTGCAATGAGATCGAGGCGGGAAGGCTGTTCGGAGAGGAGCTGGAGGGCAAAAGCACCGACGTCATCCTGTCCACCCTGCTTGCCAATATCGGAAAGCTCGGCTGTCCTTCCATGGTCGTCACCGCAGGTGCGCAGGGCGCCGTCTATGCCGACACGAGAACCGGGGAGCGCGGCATCTGTCCCGCCATCCCCACAAAGCTGGTGGACTCCACCGGCGCAGGTGATGCGTTCTTATCCGGCACCGTCATGGGTCTTGCCCGCGGCATGAAGCTGTCCGAGGCGGTCAGCGCCGGTACCCGCATGGCATCCCTTGCCATCAGCACGACAGAAAGCAATATCCAGAGATCGCCGGATTTCTGGAAAACCATTTGAAGCCGCAAAAGGAGTTCTCATGAATACCGTTTATGTAAATCAATACGGCGTGAAAGCCGGGGAGGATGTCACCCTGCCCCTGTATGCGCTGATGCAGAAATATCCAAAGGACACCACATTCATCTTTGATAAAGGCGACTACTGTTTCACCCCACAGTTTACCTATGATTATCGTCTTTCCAATTCCGACCGCATCCCCGAACGCAAGCTGGGCATCTGGCTGCGCGGCATGGAGAACGTGAAGTTTGATTTCTCCGGCTCCACTCTCTGGTTTGCGGGACAGATGCAGCCCTTCACCGTCGATCACTGCACCCATGTGGAGATTGCCAATGCTGCCATCAACTGGGAAAAGCCGCTGGTGGCAGAAGGCGTTGTAACGGCCTTCGGCGACGGTTATATTGATATGTTCATTGACCCGTCTCTTTACCCCCACAGAATACAGGACGGGCGATTGGAATTTGACACGGGCAATGATGAGTGGTATGCCCTCTGCTGTCCCCATTCCCAGATTCAGTTTGACGAGATGTCCCGCACAGTCCGCAGAAACTCCGGCGACCGCTTCTCTCCCACACGGGTGGAGGAACTTGGCGGCAGCATCTATCGTTTCTATGCAAATGACACGCTGAATACGGCGGTCGGCAATATCTTCGTTCTGCGCCACAATGCCCGTATCCATGCGGGATGCTTCCTTGAAAAATCAGAGGATGTGACCCTCACCGATATTACCTTTTATTCCTGCGGCGGTCTTGGCTGTCTTGCTCAGTTCTGCCATCATCTGACCTTCCGGCGCGTGCATTTCCTGCCCGATATGAAGCGCGGACGCAAGGTTGCTAACGGACGGGACGACGGTATGCACATCACCTGCTGCTCCGGCAAGATCACCATCACGGAGTGTTCCTTTACCGGGCTTATGGATGACCCGATCAACGTCCACAGCTGCTGCTGTACCGTTTCTGAAGTTATTGACGATCATACCATCCGCTGCCGCTATATGCACCACCAGGCAACCGCCTTCCATTATTGGGCAGAACCGGGGGATGAGATCGTCTTCATCGAGCGCAGACACATGAC
>JAKSPR010000324.1 GCA_024404655.1 Clostridia bacterium
ATTCGGCGTTGGGAATACGGAAATAGGACTGTGCCCATTCACCGATGTGCGGGATCCGCCCGCCGCGCCATTCGCCTCCCAGCATGGAGTATAGTCCGAAATGTACCATCAGGCCAAAGCCCGCTGACTGAAACCATTCGCGATTATTCATCGTAAAAAACCTCCGGAATATGTATTTTATTTCATTATAGCACAGATTGTGCGTTTTGTATAGAGAAAGACGAAAAATTTCAGCAGGGAAAGAAAACCTGAAATCTTGACAAAATCGTGCTAGTGTGATATCATTATAAAAACCCCAAATATTAAAGGAGAATGTTATGAAAATCAAGAATGCTGCGCTTCTGATTCTTGCTGCCGCAATGATGACCCCGGTTTTGGCTTCCTGCGGTGAAACAGCAGGGAATACTGATACCCCTGATGCCAAGAATCCCGTTCAGACCGATGCTGTCACCGAGGCAGAAACCGAGGAACTTGACAGTCTTGCTGCCAGAAAACTGATTTCCGACAACCTCGGCGAATTTGACTTCGGCGGTTATGAGTACCGTATCGTTACTACTGATGACAAGAGTGATACCATTGTATGCGAAGCAACAACCGGCGACGTCATTGATGATGCTGTCTATGCAAGAAACCTTGCAGTTGAGGAACGTTTCAATACCAAGATCACCTGCGTTGTTGACAAGCCCTATACCGAAGCAATCGGATTTATGACCAAGTCCGTTTCCGCAGGTGAAGATGCATTCGATATCACCAGTGCGCACGTTGTCGGTCTCGGTCAGGTCGTTCCTTCCGGATATTTCTTAAACTGGTACAACATTCCTCATATTGATTTCACCCAGCCCTGGTGGTCTGAATCCAATATCAACGACCTTACCTACAACGGTGTCTGTATTGCCGCTGTCGGTGATATGGCAGTGTCTGCAATGTCCGCAGCATATTGTGTCTTCTACAATAAGGTGCTTGGTGCAAACTATGATATGCCGAACATGTATGAGGTTGTCAATCAGGGCAAATTCACACTGGATTATCTGGTTGAGCTTTCCAAGGATATCTACGTCGATATGAACCAGAACGGTGCAGTTGACAATGATGACCTTTTCGGTTACACTTCTGACTGTAATTCCAACATGAATACTTATCTGTGGGCATTCAATAACCCCGTTTTCACCAAGGTCGGTGATAAACTCGAATATGTCTACAAGACCGATAAGATGCCTGATATTGTTGAGAAACTGGCTAATACCTTCACGATGTATGAGGGTATCCGTACCGATACAAAGTACACCGGCGGCTCCAATGGTTCTGCTCACGGCTACAGCCGCGATATGTTCCAGAAGGGTCTGTCCGTCTTCGCAAACGGCTACATCTCCATGTCTCTGACACACTTCCGTGATATGACCGATGACTTCGGTATTCTGCCGTATCCGAAGTGGGATGAAGCTCAGGAATCCTACTACACCATGGCTGACGGTCATCACGAAGCGCTGGCGGTTCCGAAAACTGCATCTGATCTTGAACGTATCGGTGTCATCACCGAAGCGCTGTGCGCAGAAAGCTACAAGATCCTGATGCCTGCATACTATGATGTTGCCCTCAAGGTCAAGTCCGCACGTGATGAAGAGTCCATTGCCATGCTCGATATGATCGTCAACAGCCGCGTCTTTGACTTCGGTTACGTTTATGACGGTTGGGGCGGTGCATCCTTCTTCCTGCAGACCCTGATCCAGTCCAAGAATGCGAACTTTGAATCTTTCTACGCAAAGAAGGAAAAGTCCGTCCTCAAGTATTACACCAAGGTTACCGACTATTTCGAGAACTACGAAGACTGATAAACAAACAAAAAGACCCGGGCTGCCGCAGAAAAAAGCGGCAGCCCGGATTTATGAATACAGGTGAATGATCATGAATACAGCAGAACTGATTTGCGCGATGATCGCGTATTCCCAGGGCAACACCCACGATATCGAACATTTTCTGAAAGTAACCGCCTATGCAAAGACCATCGGCGAAGCGGAACATCTTGATCCCGAAACCCAGACGTCCCTGGAATATGCCGCCGTCGTTCACGATATCGCATGCCCTTAGTGCAGAGAGAAATACGGCAATGCCTCCGGCCGTCATCAGGAGGAGGAAAGCGAAGCGCTGCTCCGTCCGTTCTTCGCACCTTTTACCATCGCCCCGAAGATGTTGGAGCGCATCATTTTTCTTGTGACTCATCATCACACCACGGAAAACGTGGTCGGTTTGGATTATCAGATTCTTCTGGAAGCGGATTATCTTGTCAATGCCTCCGAATCCCATTTCACGCGGGAACATATCGAGGCGTTCCGCCGGGATGTCATGAAGACGGATACGGGAAAAGCGCTGCTTGACACAATTTATCTACGTTAAAGATTGTCGGAGAGCAGGGGGAGTTCCAACTGCTCCAGCATCAGATTGACCTCCATCACAGGCAGATGCCGGGTCAGACCGAATAAGATCACGCTGTCCCGCAGGTTTCGCCCGTACAGCTGCGGATAACCTGTCAGCCGCAGATAGGACTGGACCTCATCCGGTCCCAGATCAAAGGCTGCCAGAAGCATGAGCACTTTGTCCCGGTTCGGTGTCTTCTGACCGGAAAAGATCTGATAGGCATAGTTCTTGTCGATCATCGTCCGGCTGATGACGTCCGAGCGCTTCATCTGGGTTTTGGCAAGCAGATCGTTCAGTACCTTTGCAATGCTGACATATTCGGTGGAGATTTCTTCTTTGTTAGCCTGCAGGAATTTCTGAAAATCCGTGCTGTTCTTCATAAGATCCAGAAGCTCCTGTGTCGTTTTCTTCATGATCGTTCTGTCCTTTCAGTTTGAGTATATAGGAGGTGCCGAAATGAATTCCTGCGAATATCATACGGCGTATAATACGAAACTCCTTGACCGTCTGGAGCCGCTTGCCGAACTCGGCGCATCGGCCACGCTCTGTATGCTGCGGGGTACCCATACGCTGTATGTGGTCAAGCATCTGCCCGCATCGTTGCTTTCCATGCTGCAGGCACTTGCGAAAGCGGTATCGCCCCGGATCGCAGACCTCAGGGCATTCCGCTGTTACGGCGACGAGATCGAAGCGGCGTTTGACTATGCGGACGGGGAGACACTCCACGCGCGGCTGGAATCATCCGGTCCGATGGAGGCCGTCAGCGCGGCCCATATCTGTATGGATGTCTGCGAAGGTCTTGCCGCACTGCATTCCGTAGGCGTTGTGCACAGAGATATCAATCCCAATAATATCGTACTGACCCGTGATGGACGTGCTGTCATCATCGACTGCGGCATTGCACGCTCGTTTCTGGGGGAGCGCACCGCCGACACAATGATTCTGGGCACTCCTGGCTATGCGGCCCCGGAGCAGTTCGGCTTCACCCAAAGTGACGCTCGGACAGACCTCTATGCCGTCGGTGTTCTGTTCAATGTCATGATTACGGGGGAGCTGCCGAATGAAACCTTGGCAGCAGAGAAGCCCGGCAAAATTGTGAGCCGCTGTATCGCCATTGATGCAAAGAACCGTCCCGCTTCCGCAGAAGAACTCC
>JAKSPR010000325.1 GCA_024404655.1 Clostridia bacterium
CGCATTGCGGGGGTTCTTGAAGTGGTCCATGACCGTTTCGCTGTATAATGCCATAATTACGTATCCTTTCCGTCCACCATTGGGACGTCCTTATTTTTCTCAGATGATGTGTTCTCTCTTGCCGGTGCAGAGATCTTCCCAGACGGGGGACATATTGCGCAGGTAATCAACAACCTCAGGGACGACCTTCAGAATATGGTCGACTTCCTCTTCGGTATTGTATTCGCCGATGGAGAGCCGGAGGGAGCCATGTGCGACCTCATGCGGCAGACCGAGAGACAGCAGTACATGACTGGGGTCCAGAGAGCCGGAGGTGCAGGCGGAACCGGAAGATGCTTCGATGCCGTTTTCATCCAGCAGGAGCAGAAGGGATTCGCCCTCGATACCCTCGAAGCAGAAATTGACGGTACCGGGAACACGATTTGTTCTGTCACCGTTGAGCTTGGAGTGGGGGATCTTTGAAAGACCCTCAATCAGCTTCTCACGCATGGGAACGATCTTTGCGGTATTCTCATCAAGATTCTTTATGGATTCCTCCATAGCGGCTGCCATGGAAACGATGGCGGGGATATTCTCGGTGCCGGCACGCTTACCGCGCTCCTGTGCACCGCCCTCGATGACATTGGTGAGGATCATGCCGCGCTTTGCGTAAAGAACGCCGATACCCTTGGGACCGTGGAACTTATGTGCGGAGATAGACAGCATATCGATGTTGTCCAGCATCACATTGACCGGGATATGACCGACAGCCTGAACCGCATCAGTGTGGAACGGGACCTTCTTTTCACGGCAGACAGCACCGATCTCACGGATGGGTTGAACTGTACCGATCTCATTGTTGGCATACATGATGGTGACAAGTGCAGTATCCTCACGGATCGCAGCTGCGACCTGCTCTGCTGTCACAAGACCATTTTCATGAACATCCAGCAGTTCGATCTCAAAGCCCTGCTTCTTCAGCTTATCGAGGGTATGGAGAGCGGCGTGATGCTCAAACTTGGTGGAAATGATATGGCGCTTGTTTTTCTTTGCGCCGTACATAGCCGCGGAAATGATGGCCTGGTTATCGGCCTCGCTGCCGCCAGAAGTAAAATAAATCTCCTTGGGCTGCTCAGCGCCGAGAAGTGCCGCGATTTTTGCTCTTGCTTCTTCCAGTGCGACCTTGGCTTCCTGACCGGTGGTATGAAGGCTGGAGGGGTTGCCCCAGACATCCTCCATGGCACGGGTCATTGCCTCTGCCGCGGTGCGGCTCATCTTTGTGGTTGCCGCGTTATCTGCATATACAAACATAGAATATGATAGCTCCTTTTTGGGTGGATTAAATTCCTATTTTCACCGTAGGAATTATATCATATCATGCGCCGGATGTCAAGAAGCAATCCCCACTTTTTGAGTAGGAATTTGTAAATAAATCGTGAAAAGGGATGTGTTCTGAAGGCAGAAAAAGAAAAGTGACAGAACCCCGGGAGGGTTCTGTCACAAAAAAGGTGGATATCAGTTTTCGTTGAGTGAGTCCATTGCAGTCTCGATCTTCTTTTCGATAGACTTGCGGACAGCCTCCACTGCGGAGACGAGGTCGCTGCTGGACTTATTGATGGCGTTTCGGAAGGTCGGGCGGATCATATCGGCAAGACCGTAAGTGATACCGATATCGTTATAACGGGTCTGACGGATGATATCCAGCATCTGAACAGATTCATCATTGCGCAGCATCTTCTGGGAAAGGTGGCTGTTATAGAAGTACGGCATGACATCCTTATAAGTCAGATAGGACATTGCATCCATAATGGTACCGACAGTGTCCAGATCCTGGCAGGTGGAAGGCACGCACATGACATACAAATAACCGCGGAGATTTCTGTAATTTTCCTGGGATTCATCGTACTTCGGCATGGGAACGATACCATAGGATTCGTCCATATCGCGGTACTTATTGGAAGCCTTCAGTTCTGCTACCATCAGCATGGAGCGGTTATGCTTGAACGCCATTTCGTAGTGATCATCACCGCTGTTGTTGATATGCAGATAATGACCCTGCGCACCGAGCATATCAATGACCTTGAGAGAACGGTTGATGAATTTTTCGCTGCCTGCGGCAATTTCGATGTTGTTTTGTTTACCGATGGTAAAGTAGTCAAGATCACAGCCGATCAGCAGTGCGTCGGTACACTGGGCCCAGGATACAAGACCGTAAACAGCGTTGCCCGAAGCATCCCATGCAAAGTTGGAATCACCGTTCAGATTGGTACCGGCGACCATGATTTCCTTCATCCGGTCAAGTGTCCATTTGCCGTCAAGCACCGCCTGATACGGAAGCGCGATATCAAGATTGGTCAGCAGTTTTTCGTTGAAGAAGCAGCAGATGGTACCCTCAAAATCCGCAAAGGAAATATCGGTAAAAGCATAGAGGATCTTTTTTGCATCACCGAGACGTGCCTGCTCGATTGCTGCGGTATCCCACCACGGTTCACTAAAGTGCAGCTTATCGCAGTCACTCATATCCTGCACATAGCCTTCGGTCAGCGGGGTTGCCATGTAATAGTCACGGATGAATGCTGCGTCATAAGCATCATCCTGCGCGAGAACAGAAGTTTTCAGTGCAGTGGCTGCGGCGTCGAGAAGATAATCATCATTGACCTGCAGCTTGAAGTTGAACTTCTGCTCCAGTTTGCGGTTGCGGGCATATACGGCGTCATCCAGACCGTCACCGGTTGTGGATTCCAGATCAAGGGTGGAATAGAAGCCGTATTCCTGATTGGTGTTGAGGATCGTAAAGGTCTTGCCTCCCAGATCCAGTTCGGGATAAGCATAGGGGTCCACTTCTTCCGCAGCGGTATCTGCGGTATTGCCGGTAACCGCGGCTGTATCCGTGGGTTTTGTCGGTTCTGCATCGCCGCAGGAAGCAAGCGTCAGCACCTGTGCTGCAAGAATCATTCCGGCGATCGCCGTCAGTGTTTTCCGATTCATCATTTCAGTCAAATCCTTTCATGGTAATCGTTATCCGCCGCCTGCTGATAACAATTATTTATAATTCAATTATAATGCTGTTTTCGAAAAATGTCAATAGGGAACAATGCTTTACTGTCTTTTTGCCCGGGATTTCCCACTCAGATTCAGAAGCACCACAGCCGAGAGAACGAGCAGAACGCCGATCAGCGTCGGAATGGTCATCGTCTCGTGATAGAAAAAAACACCTACAAGAGACGCCACAACCGGCTCAATGGAGGCAAGAACGGAGGCTTTTCCGTTCTCTGTCCCGGTCAGACCGTAAGTATAAAGCATATACGGTACAAAGCAGCAGAGGCCGCCGAGACCAATGCTCCAGGGAATCACGGAAGGCGTCGAAACGAGAATCCGGAATGTATCTCCCGGCCCCCAGATAAGCAGTGCTCCGAGCGAGGCAAGAACACAGGAATACAGATTGATGGTACTGCTGGAATATCCGCGCTGCAGAGCATATCTTGAAAAGATCGTATACAGTGCATAGCCGATACCGGACCCAAAACCGAACAGCAGACCTTTTCCGGTCAGCGCCGCGCCGCCTGTAATG
>JAKSPR010000326.1 GCA_024404655.1 Clostridia bacterium
CTGGATCAGCCGTGGTACGACCAGAACTCCGTCCGCTCCCAGACCATTGCGGGCAAGCTGTTCAATGTGGTCGGCGATATGAATCTTCGTTCGTTCTATTCTTCTATCTGTCTTCTGATGAACAAGCAGATGATCGCGGATTATTCTCTTGAAAGTCCCTTTGATCTGGTGGAATCCGGAAAATGGACGATTGACCGTCTGATGGAGATGTCCCGCACGGTTACTGCGGATATCGACGGCGACGGCAAGATCACAGATACTGATACCGCCGGATTCTTCGGAGAGGAACATTCCGTGATCTGGGGGCTGAACGCCTTTGGTTCACAGATCATCACAAGCGAAAAGGACACGCCTGTTATTACACTCAACAATGAAAGAGTCATCTACTGCGTCGAAAAGTATTCGGAACTGTTGAATGACCGTGCTATGAGTATTTCCGTAAATGACGTTTCCGCACCGAACGGAGAGAATAAATGGCGTTCCAAACTGCTTCCGATGCTGATGGAAAACAGACTGCTGTTCTATAACGGCTACGTCGGCAGAGCACTCGACCTGCGCAATATGGATTCGGATTTCGGCATTGTCCCAATGCCAAAGGCAGATGAAGCACAGAACTCGTATTATTCCGCAACTCATCCGCAGTATCTCTCCTTTATGACAATCCCGTCGACAAACCAGAACCCGGAGAGAACCGGCAAGATCGTTGATTCCATGGAGCGCCTGTCTCACGAATATATCGTTCCTGCGGTCTATGACACAACGCTGGTCGATAAGGTCCTGCGCGATGCGGAGTCAGCGCGGATGCTGGATATGATCTTTGCAAACCGGATCTATGATATCGGATATATCTTTGACTGGGGCGGCGTGCGGGACTTCATGGCATCGCTGGTCAGAAAAAAGGACGCAGATTTTGCTTCTTCCTATGCAAAGCATGAGGCAAAGATACAGAAGGCAATTGATACATATATGGCTCGCTATCAGACTGAAAAATGAAAAGACGGCAGGCGGATCAGCAAAGATCCGCCTGCCATTGTGTTTTGGAATACTGTTATTACTGACCGATCGCTGCCAGCAGCCGCTCTGCAAAAATAGTGAAGCCAAGGGCGTTGGGATGCAGCCATTCATCGGAATAAAAATCACTCTGATGCGGGACAAGGGCATATCCGTCGATCAGCGTAAATCCGCAGCTCCGGATGACGTTCTGCAGCTTGGTACAGAAACTGTCAAAGGCTTCCTGCTTGTCCTTCCGGTCACTCCAGATCGGGGAAATGCAGTACAGTTTTTTGCCGGCATAGATCGTACCGACCTTTTTGAGAAACTCATCAGCTGCCGCATAAACCCTGTCAAGATTGCTGTTGAATGCACTGAAATCATTGGTACCGAGGGCAACAAAGACCATATCCGGATCAAACGCAGGTGTATCGACTGTTTCGGGTGCAAAGATTGTGCCGCCGACACCTTGAATGACGCTTTCTGCATTCAGGTGACGGGAGACGATATTTGCATAGTACAAGCTGTCATAACTGATTTTTCCGTGAACAGAGTCCCAACCCTGGGTAATGCTGTCGCCGATGAAAAGGATCTTTGTGTCAAACTTATGGGGGATTACCTTTGCCCCGTCTTCGACCCATACATGGGATATCGCAGGAGAACTGTTGTGTGCGGGAAGATATACAGTTATGTGGTGCAAACTGCCGTCAAGGGGCAGGTCAAGACCTTCTGCATTGGAAATGTGTTCGTATAGCAGATCATCGACATAGATATCAAGATGCCCGGGGGCAGACATGGAAAACGAAAAACGGGAGCTGTCGGTTTCAAAATCAAACCGGACACCGGTCAGAGCCTTTGCATTGACTGCAAGATGTGCAAACTTTTCGCTTTCCCAAACTTTGATCCCTTCTTCCGTATATTTGGAGAAGTGGACACCGTCCTCAGCCTGCCAGGTACGAACAGAACCGACGGTGATCTGACGGATGCTTTCAAAATCGAGATACATAATGATATACGCTCCTGTTATTGTGATATGATACCCGGAAATATCAGTCTTTCCCGGGATGGTTCAGCTGGGAAAAGGGACAGCGCTTTCCAAGACACTGGCTGTTCTTTTTTGAAAAATGACAGATGATTTCGGGTTTTTCCATTTCCACACCGAAGTGTTCTCTGACAAAGTCGACGGCGGAGAGGATAGACAGGAATGAATCCCGTTTGCAGCAGCGGGGACCGCCGACCGTGCCGATGGCATCAAGGGATTTTGCTGTCATGCGGTTGGAATAACCGAACGGTTCTCCTGTCAAAGGGGTAGAACCAGAGATAATCGAGACAAACATGCCGGAGCTGACACCGGCACCGCAGGCTCCCCAGAAACCGCAGGCTCCGCCCGGGACACTCTGACCGCGGTTCTTCATTTCAGATAAGGCTTTCGGCAGATCAATATCGCCGCCAGCGTTTTTATATGCTGTGAGAAGAGCAGAGCCGACCATGATGTGGTGCTCCGGCCCGTGCATGTGGCAGAATGGAAGTTCCATCATCCTGATGAGGATTTCCGCAGGATTCTTTGACTGTGATGAAAGGCATACACCGAAGATGCTGTCGATACCTCTTGTATGACACTCACTGCAGACGTAGTGGCCATTGACACACCGTGTCTTGCTTGGCTCCTTCTTGTGACAGATGACACATTCCATCGGAATATCTTCGAGCAGATATTCAAGAGGAGCTTTGCAGATGAGACATTCTTCTTTCATAGGTTGTCCTCCTTTGTTATTTTTGTTCTTTTGCCATGGTATCGTAAACGACAAACGCGGTTCCGGCCAGCATGACCGCAAGGGCGATTAGATATCTTGCATCCAGCTGCTCGCCGACGAGGATGAACGCAAGGAAAGCACCGATGAACGGGGCAACGGCGTAGAACGCACTGGTCTTGGCGGCACCGAGATCTCTCTGCGCCCGGATATAGGTAAAAATACTCAGACCGTACGCAACGAAACCGAGCAGCATGGCACCGAGGATGTAGTGGATTCCGGGGAGTTCAGCACCGGATAATAGAGCAATAAGTAATGCTCCGATACCTGAGAAGATCCCTTTCAGAACAACGATCTCATAGGTGCTCTCTTCGGAGATCCGTCTTGTGCAGTTGTTTTCAAGACCCCAGCATATCGTAGCAAGAAGTACAAAAAGAGAACCGACGGAAAAATCAAAGCTCCCGACACCCTCAAAGGACAGGATGATACTGGATACCGTGATAAGACCGATGGCAGTCCATAGTTTCACTGTGACCGATTCTCTGAAAATGATGAGTGCAATCATTGTGGTTGCAACGATCTCGAAATTACCAAGCAGGGACGCATTTGATGCGGTACCGAGTTTGACACCGAGCATCATAAAGACAGGTGCTGCAATATCCAGGAGAATCATGCCGATCGTATAAGGCAGATCGGATTTTGTCAGTCGTTCCGACTTGTCTTCCTGCTTTATGTGAAAGAGATACATAATTCCGACACCGATCCCGGCTCCGAGATAGAGAAA
>JAKSPR010000327.1 GCA_024404655.1 Clostridia bacterium
GATCATGTCTGCGGGAATACCTGTACCGCCGTGGAGAACGAGGGGCATAGAGCCGACCTTCTCGGAAACAGCTGCGAGGGTCTCAAAGGACAGACCTTCCCAGTTTTCGGGATACTTGCCATGGATGTTGCCGATACCTGCAGCGAGCATGGTGACGCCGAGATCAGCGATCATCTTGCATTCGTTGGGATCTGCACATTCGCCCTTGCCGATGACGCCGTCTTCTTCGCCGCCGATGGCACCGACCTCAGCTTCGAGGGAGATACCCTTTTCGCCGGTGATCTTGACAAGGTTGGTGGTCTTTTCGATGTTTTCGTCGATCGGGTAGTGAGAACCGTCGAACATAACGGAAGAGAAGCCTGCTTCGATGCACTTCAGAGCGCCTTCATAGGAGCCGTGATCGAGGTGCAGAGCGACCGGAACGGTGATCTTGAGTTCTTCGAGCATACCGTTGACCATACCGACGACGGTCTTGTAGCCGCACATATACTTGCCGGCACCTTCGGAGACACCCAGGATAACGGGGCTCTTCAGTTCTTCAGCGGTGAGCAGGATTGCCTTGGTCCATTCGAGATTGTTGATGTTGAACTGGCCGACAGCGTAATGGCCTTCCTTAGCCTTGATCAACATTTCCTTTGCAGATACTAACATGTTTGTTCCTCCAATATGATATCAGATTGAGTTGCATATCGTTTATATTATAGCGCATCTTTTGCGTTTCTGCAATGAGATAGCGCTAAAATTCATAATTATTTCATATATTATGGGACTTATCGTCATTACTGGGGCCGGAAGAGGTCCAGAATGTCACCGAGAAACCAGAAAGCAAGACCGAGGAGCAGGAAGGTAATGGTTCCGAAGAGGGATGAGGGCCGCCAGATCTCCGTAAAACGGGTCTTTTCACCTTCGTTCTTTTTCCAGGCATCGTTTCTGCGCCAGCGGACGTAGGGGAAGATGAAGCTGATGATTCCAATCAGAATCAGCCCGGCACCGTAGATTTCGTTTGAATCAAGACCTAACATGTGGAGAACATTCACGATGATATTGCTCCTTTCATTCAGCACTATGTTTGCACTTACCATCAAAAGTTTTGATCAAACTTTTCCAAAAGTTTGCGGTTTCCTAAGGCGGAGCCTTGGCCGACGCCCGCAGGCGCCGGAACACCCTGACGGTCAAAAGCGCTATTTCTCTTTTCGGATTCCCACGTTTTCGCCTTTGGCGAAAACAGTCTCTTTTTTTCAAGAGAAAAAGAGAAAAGGAAAATGTCAAGTTATAATCTATCCCAATTATACCATGTTTCCCGCCAATCTGCAAGAGCAAAACAATGCAGAAATCAAAATATTTTCATTTTCTTCATAACTCCGCAAAAAAACAGAGCCCTGCAGCTGCAAGGCTCTGAAATATCCGGTTTTTTAGGGAGAATTACAGCTTCACTTCTGCATGCTGCTCTGCGGAGCGGTAGATACCATCCAGCATGCGCTGAACGGTGACAGCGTCGTCGATCGGGGAGATCGGGGTTGCACCGGTGTTGACGCAGTTGACGAAGTGACGGATCTCTTCCACGAAGTAGTTGTTCGGGGTAACTTCCGGCTTCTCGGTGGACAGATAGCCTTCTGCATCTTCACCGTAGATGGTGAGAGGCTCAAAGGTACAGCCTGCTTTGGAACCGTAGATCAGCGTGGTTGCGGATTCGGTGCCGTTGATGGCCCATGCGATTTCTGCAACCATGGACTTGCCGCCTTCAAAACGGAAGAAGACGCTTGCAGAGTCCTCGGTGTTGAATACACCGTTGCCCTTGCCGAAGGGCTCCCATCTGCCGACACCCTTGGTCTGGTAGTCGCCGATGCGGTAGGAGGTTTCAGCGGAAACGGAAATGGGAGTGGGTCTGCCCATTAAGTACCAGGTACGGTCAATGGCATGGACACCGATATCGAGAACGGGGCCGCCGCCTGCCAGTTCCTTATCGGTGAACCAGCCGCCGGGGGTACCGCGTCTGCGGACGTAAGAGGTCTTTGCGTAGTAGATTTCGCCGAACTTGCCTTCGTCACGGAGCTCAACCATCTTCTGCTGCTCTGCACCGTAACGGGTAACGACAGCCAGCATGAACTTGACGCCTGCTTCCTTGACAGCCTTTTCAACAGCAAGACCCTGTTCCAGGGTTGCGGCGAGGGGCTTTTCGCAGAGGATGTCCTTGCCTGCTTTTGCAGCTGCAATGGCAACGGGAGCATGTGCTGCGGTCCAGACACAGATATCAATGTAATCGACGTCAGGCTCGTTTGCGATCAGCTCTTCAACAGAAGCATAGGCATGAGGAATGCCGTACTTGTTTGCAGCGTCCTGTGCACGCTCAAGAACGATGTCTGCGATAGCGACGACTTCAACGATGTCCGTCAGCTGCTGATATGCGGGAAGATGTGCGCTGGTTGCAATGTTTCCGGCGCCGATGATACCGACTTTTAATTTTTTCATGGTGAGTTCCTCCTTGATTTTCAAACGGAATGTTTCGTTTGGTTTGTGCATATTGTAGCACAGATGACGCCTGATGTCAAGGGTGTCTATGCCTTATTTCTCACTTTTTCGCGGAGGGTCAGCCATGAACGGTATCAAAAGAAAATTTCTGCGTCTGCTGCGCGGAATCCGCTTGACGCTGCTTCGGGACAGCGCGGCGGTTTCCCTGCCCGCCCTGATCGTATGCCTCTGTGTACCGGTTCTGCCCGGCGTGCTCCTTTCTGTCCCTCTGCTTTGGCGGCGCGTGTTTCTGCCGGGAAGTCTGCCTGTGACCGGGATGCCGTGGGGCGTGTTTCTCTTCTTTTTTCTTCTATCCATGGTGTTTTTCGGTTTGGCGGCTGCATTTCTTTGGGGTCAGAACGGTCGTGGACCGTGTTGTCGTACCTGCGGCTGCGGGAACCGGTACCGGACGCTGTTATTATTATATGGATGCGTCTCGGCGGCTCAGATGCGGCTGCTGATTGCGCTCTGCGGAGGCGGGATGCCGTTTCTCTTTCTTGCATCCGTGCTCTCTTTTTTTCTTTTTGTCTGTCTTGTTTTTCCGGCGGTGAAGATTTCACGGGGAGCGGGATGGCTGCTTGTACCCTGTTTTCTGTGGGATCTCGTGCTCTTTTTCTCCGATCTCCGGATGCTCTTCGGATCATGATTTTTATGAAAGCAGTTTAACCAATTATCCGGATGTTTTTATAGACACTGTTGACAAAACAGAATTGAAATATAAATAAATGACTTGACAAAAGGGAAATTCCATAGTATAATCGACGTAACACCAAAAAGATAGGAGGGAAATCGAAATGAAAAAGTTCAGAATCCTTGCTCTTGCTGTTGCAGCGCTTCTGATGATGGTCGTTCTGGCTGGTTGTTCCACTTCCGCAGATGACATCTCCGTCACGCTGATTCTCAAGACTTCCCCTGACGCTGAGCCCTATTTCAATCAGGACATCAAGGTCACCGGTGAAGGCGCAACCGTAGAAAAGGTCGTCAATGAAGCC
>JAKSPR010000328.1 GCA_024404655.1 Clostridia bacterium
CGTCGCGGGCAGAACAGGCCGCGTTGACAGTGCTTGGGGGGGCTACGGTTTCCATTAGTTATTATACAGTACATGCACTTCCGCTTGACAAAATTAGACACTGTCCCAGAAGGGACTTCGTAATGAAGAATCTATCAAAATGCTGGACATCAACAAGGCAAACTGTATGACGGAGATCGACTTGACCTGCGGAACAACGACACTGGAAACAGTGTTTATACCAAAATATTTCAACGGGAGTGTATATGATGAAGTATTCGTTTTTGCCATATAATAAGTCAGAGATTCTGCATGGACACCTGAATCTCGGCGGACAAAACTGTCGCGGTGACAGTATCGATGTCAACAGTCTTTACTTCGAACGTAATGGTAAACCATGGCTTCCGGTCATGGGAGAATACCATTTCTGCCGTGCAGACCGTTCAGAGTGGTACAGAGAACTATGTAAAATGAAATCCGGTGGAATCACAATTGTTTCCACTTATCTGTTCTGGAATTATCATGAGGAACGGGAGGGTGTTTTCGATTTTTCAGGTGACCGTGATATCCGTGCGTTTATCCTTACAGCACAGCGTGCGGGGCTGGAGGTTGTTCTGCGTATCGGCCCATGGGTTCATGGTGAGGCCCGTTACGGCGGTTTTCCGGACTGGATAACAAAAAAGCCTTATCAGGCACGAACGACTCAACCGGAATACCTTTCAAAGGTTCGCATCCTCTATACGCGATACTATGAACAGATTACCGGCCTGTTCTTCCGTGATGGCGGTCCGATTATTGGCATACAGCTTGAAAATGAGATTTCCGATATAGACTATGTGACAGCGTTGAAAAACATGGCAGAAGAGATCGGCTATGAGGTTCCTCTGTGGACAGCGACCGGCTGGAACGGTCCATCTGGTTCCAGACTGCCTGTCAGAGAGGTCCTTGCAATCTTTGGCGGCTATCCGGAAGCACCGTGGGACGACAGAACCGGTAAACTGCCGCCGTCCGTCCATTATGCATTCAACAAAGAGCGCAATGATAATCTGATCGGTGCTGATCTGGCAAAGGTTACGGATGAAACCGGATGGCGGCTGCCGACAGAAGTATATCCGTTTGCCACATGTGAACTCGGAACCGGAAATCAGATCACTCATCACCGACGTCCGACCATAACAGCACAGGATGTCTACGCGCTCTCCCTTGTAAAACTTGGGAGCGGTAATAACCTGATCGGGTATTATATGTTCCATGGCGGAACCAACAACATCGGTCTGGATTCCACGCTTGAGGAATCCAGGGCTGCCGGTTATCCGAATGATTATACCGCACTTTCCTATGATTTTCAGGCAGCTCTTTCTGAATACGGAGAGGTAAGGGAACAGTATCGGCTGTTAAACCTCCTGCATCTGTTTGTAAAGGATTTCGGGGAAATTCTGGCTCCCATGGAATCAGTGATGTCGGAACATCCGGTGAATGCATCAGATGAAAAAGGGCTTCGCTATGCCATGCGAACTGACGGTATAGGTGGATTCATTTTTGTGAATCAATACCAACGGGAAATGCCGGTGGCCGACATCCCGGATGTTGAGTTTACTGCCGGAACAGTTTCATTCCCGCCGATAACTGTGCGGGATGGCATGTCCTTCATTATGCCATTCGGACTTTCTCTGAAAGACGGAAAGAATGCGGTACAGCTGTCATATGCAACGGCACAGCTTATCTGCTGTGAAGAGGATACCAGTACATATTTCTTTGCGGTGATTCCCGGTATTACCGCCGAATTCCGTTTTGCCGTTGGCTTTGGGTTCACTGCTTCCGACGACAGCATAACAGTTCAGAAAGTCGCCGGCTGTCAGATCGTTATTCTTCCTATGGAAGATGCCAGATTCATGCGCAGACTGGATGGCAGAATCGTAGTTGGCGATTCCTGTGACCTCTTTGCAGATGATGATGGGATACATTCCTGTACGGACGGGCCGTTTTCTTATCGTATCTGGGCGGAAGATCATTTTGAGCCGGTCTTTGTTTCACTTGAAAAACCGGTCAATGCAGATTTGCAGCTGACCTCCTGTGACGAACCGTTTGTCCCGCCTTATCCGTATGAACTGCATATCGGAGGGCAGCGGAAGTTGACATGGAAGCGGATACACGTTTCCTCTGCCAGCGGTTTTGTGGAGATCACCGAAGACTATGACTGTGCGCAGATTTACGCGGATGGCCAGCTGATTGCGGATTCTTTCTGGTATCCTCGTGTCTGGCGGATACCGGCGAGACTGCTCTATAACAGGATTTGCTATCTTGTCTTTTCTGAGCGAAGGAATGATTTCTTTTTTATAGATCAATAATGGAGATGATTTCCGGCGGCAGGTTTTCACCTTCAGTCACTAAAATAACAAAAAATCCTGTTTTGTTGACAGACTTGAAATTCTATGGTATAATTTTTGAAGCTGGAAATTTCATGATTACGAAAAAACAAAACGAATCATTCTAAAACGTATCCCGGAAATCGAGATGCGTTTTCTCTTACAAAAAAGATCTTGCCCTATTTGCATACCCAAGCGACAATGAATGTATCAGCTCCGGAACGAAACTCCGCACCTTCCGGGCTGCCATGATAGCGGAATTTTTGGAAACAATATGTATCAGTTAAAAAAGGACCTTGAAATCGGCGCCGGATGGGACGTCGTAAATGAAACACATCTTGACCGTGTATTATATACACCAACATTTGCAGTAAACGAAGATCTGCCGGAGGGCGGATCCGGCCTGCATCCGTTCTGCTTTTTCTCAGACGGAATGGTACTTCAGCGTAACGCCTGCACCCGTATATACGGTACTGCCGACTACGAAGGCGGAGCAGCAGCAAAGATCGATGATGTTATTTATTACGGCAAGGCTCAGGATGGAAACTTTGAAATCTGGCTTCCTCCGATGAAAGCCGGAAGCGGAAAAACACTTATCATCTACGGCGAAACTAACCGGATTACTGTCCGCGATGTCTGCGTTGGTGAGTTGATCCTCTTTTCCGGTCAGTCAAATATGGAATACCAGACGATGGCAACGGCAGTTTCCGGCTGGCCGAGCAATCTCTGCAAGCAGTTTCTGCCTTACTATAAAGTAACTGACACACCATATATCCCTGACGAAGAGCATGATCCTGAGTGTTATTTTCAGTATATACCGAATGAAGCACTGAGTGAGCAGTACAAGGCAGATGCAAACGCCGAGCTCGAATACGATCCTATGATCCGCTTTATACTTGTGCGTGATCAGTATCCCGACGTAAAGGATATCGCCAAAAACGACAATGAGATGGTGGATTATGAAAAACCGATGGAATGGAAAAAGGGTGACGATAAAGATGCCGTGATGCACGCTTCTATGGTCGGCTACCTTTTCTCGCAGTACCTTCGCCGGGTCGTTGATGTGCCGGTCGGTGCTGTAATGGTAGCGGTAGGCGCGACTGCAACCGGAACATGGGTATCACGTGATACGT
>JAKSPR010000329.1 GCA_024404655.1 Clostridia bacterium
CGGCGGAAACACGGGAGAGTTCCTCTTTGAGAATTTCCTCCGCCACACCGTCTGCGGCGGTGATGCCCTTCATGCGGTTAAAAAAGCGCAGAAGCCGGTCGCGGTCTTCTTCTGTCACAAGGACGGTATCGAATACATGATCTCTCGTTTTGTCACGCTCGGACATCGGCTCGTCTGTAACAGAAACCTGAACCAGGACAGCATCCGGGAAAGTGTTGTTGAAATCGTCGTCTGCCGGACCGGAAACCGGACCTTCATAATTGTAATACCCAAGCCTGAACGTATCCTTCAAAGCATCCCGGGATACGGGAAGGCCGCAGTTTTCCGCCGAACGGCTGGTCTGCACGCGATTGCTGATCAGATAGTCAAGGAACGCTTTACATCCTGCCGGGTTTTCTGCAATGGACGTCATGGAAAAAACGGCACTAGAGGAAAGCACCACCGCGGTTCCGTTTTCATACGGGTATCCGCAATAGTTGATCTGATCCTGTTTGAACGCATACATGACCGCAGCGATCGAATCAGGACTGTTGAGCTCAAACGGGAGAAATCTGGTGTGCTTTAAGGTAATATGATTCTGCGAATGCATTTCACCGACACTGAAGTCCTGATCGATCGAATTATGCCTATGAAATCCATGAATGACAGTCGAGCGGATATCGTAATACTCGCCGTTTGCGATCTTTGCGGCAAATTCCGCATACTTTGTGAATTCTTCGCTGTCAAAGGAACAGGTCTTTTCATCGTAATTGATAAACTTGTTCTGTCCCACGGTAACGATCTGATCATAGATGTAATCCGGGCAAAGTGATTCCCCCGGGCCGAGCTCATCCGCCATCTGATAGAGGATATCCCATGTCAGCGATTTTGTGGACGGCAGGATATTCTGTGTTGTGATCAGCGTCTGCACATTCATAAAGAGCGGGAGACCGTAGGTTCCGCTTTGCTCCGCATAAGCGGTCTGTGCACAGCTAAACAAGGTATTATCCGGGATCATCGGTCGGAGATCGGCAAGCAGACCTTTATCCTGCAGGATTTTCCGGCCCTGCGCTTTTTCCGGGAATATATAGCAGTCATAGACAACGCCGTTGATCAGATCCAGTACGAAGCTCTCCTGCGCCTGTTCCAGCCGTTCTTTTGTTGCACCACGGTATGAATCATTGATGCCGATGGCGCTGAAATTCATATAATCCTTATAATAGATCTTATATTCGTCGTTTTCCAGATTGAACTGATTGACAGCGGCATAGATCATACCCCGCACTTCCCCCTCCAGTCCGATCGAAGCGACAGTCAGCGTCTGCCGCGGCTTAGTACGTTCTTCGGTCACGCGGGCCAGAAAGCCGATATCCCATGAGATATCCAGAGCGTTTTCATACTGCACCATAAATGCAGAATCCGAAAGCACATCAAGGAGCTTTACCTTCGTGACGTCCAGATCGGTTTCCATCCAGTCAACGAGCTTCTGCGGTGCGCCGTCCCGATAGACATAAAGCCCCTCTGCACAGACACCGTAGTATTCTCCACGCATATACGCACTGTAGAGTGTTTTTTCAAACAGACCGTTGGCATTTTCCATCTCTTCCGAATATCGGAACTGCTCGCTTTTTTGCTCCTTTGGATATACCGTTCCGATGATGTAGGTTCCGGTCTTCCCCTTCCATCCGAATACCCGGTATTCGTCGTCTGCCACTTTTTCCATATAATCGACAGTACACGGTGCATCCACATGCAACGGCTTCTTTGTAAGGTCATCGAAAAACCACAGATCTTGCCCATCAGCAAAGCATACGCAGCCGTCGTCAAGCACGAGAAGGCGCTGCGCAGACCCGACAGGATACCGACCGATCCTGAAAGATGTTTCGAGCAGTTCTCCGTCAAAGTTGTAGCGCTTCAGATACATGACCCTTTTTATGTTGTCAGGCATCATGATAATTATGGAATCCGGGTCGTAAATCGAATAGACACTGCCGATAATCTGATCCGATGCGATTTTTTCTCCGCACAGCTTCCCGTCCAGTGTAAATTCCGCCAGCCGCATGTGCATACTGTCCTGCGGAGAATAGAGAACATAGTACCGATCACCGATTCTCCGATAGTCATGGACAACCGATTTGACCCCATTCTCATCGTAAAACATGAGGAATCGGGAAACGTTTTCGTAATAGGGTTCTCCCGCAGCGTCCACCACCGGGGATGTATCTTTGGAAACATTCTCTGCCGATAAACGCTCATCATGCAATGAAACAATGGTTGACCAAAGAGCATTCCGGATTCCTTCTACGCACATTGCAAAAGCAAACACCATAGAGCAGGTGATCAGAACGATAACTGCAGGCTGCTTTGCGGCTCTCAAAATGGCATGAAGACGTGACACTCGTTTCTTTGGATTCTGCACCTGTTTATCGGACCGCTGGTTCTGAGTTATACTTCTGATGCGTTTTTCGATTTCTTCCTCGGACAGGGCAACATCATCGCGTGTGAGCATCTGTAGAAGTTCTTCACATTCTTCGATCAGTGCATAATCTGTCTCATGATCCGATTTTGCGCTTTCTCTGCAAATGATTTCTCCAAGCAGTTTTATCGTGCGGTCTTTGAATTTCCGATTCATTGCCGGCACCTCCTGTTCCTTTTTCTGATCGGGATCCCGATCCTTCCGATCCATCTGTATATGTATAAAATCGGGGGAAATGTTACACGGAAAAGATTATTTCAGTATTTTTTCGATCCGTTTCCTGAGTCTGAAGATCCGCACCCGCAAAGCCTGATCATTGACGTTGACCGTATCACAGATCTCACTGTAGCTTTTTTCTTCAACATACGCCAGATGAAACAGTGTTTTGTCGCCTTCGTTCAGTCCCGCTTCGATTTCCGTTACAAGCTCCTGATAGGCGATCTTCTCTTCCGCATCGGTCAAAGGAGAACTGCGCTCCTCCGGTATGCTCTCCGCATAGAGCTCTATATCCTCGGACGCATGCTTTCTGTTTTTCCGTTTATATTCTTTGATGACATTCTCTATCGTGCAGTACATCCATTTCTTATTTTGCTGAAGATCAAAAGAATAACGCTCCTCCCACTTTCTGAAAAGTCTGAAAAAGGCTTCATTTACGATCTCATCCGCGTCCATCGGGTTCGGTCCTCTTGAAATACAGTACGAGAGATACAGCTGATAGTACGCTCTCATGAAATTTTCAAACGTCTCCGTCATATTTCCGCTTTTTCACCTCACTGTAATTCAGATGACTTCTATATTATGTCCCGTGTCCTTCGGGCAAAGATCGTTCTTCGGCACAAAAGGACTGCGGCTATTCTGCAAAAAGATATTTCCATTGGCAGCCGGATCCGCTCAGACGGCTTTTTCTATATAATGGCGATGCGAACGTGATTTGTTACATGTCAGAGCAAATTTCTTATATTTTTTTCGTACTTTTGCAAGAACCGAAAATGAAC
>JAKSPR010000033.1 GCA_024404655.1 Clostridia bacterium
TGAGGAACTCTACCGCCGTTACTTTACTCCCGAAATCCAGAAGATCACCGGCATGAAGGAAAAGTTCGGCTACTCCTACTGGGATGTTGAAACCTCTGCCGGAAAGGTCACGTTCGTTCTGAACAATCCCTTCTCCAATATCCGTGTCCTCGAAGATAATTCCGTCTTCATCAACGATATCGACGGTAACTGCTTCAAGATCATGGATGTATCCAAGCTGGATGCAGCCAGCCTCCGCAGAATCGAAATTTACCTGTGATCATACCCTCAAGCGAATTCTCAGAAAGGATTTGTCAGACCTATGAAACTCATGTATGACATGCCCGCCCCTGACCGGAGCGTGTATGATGCGAATGCCGCGGCGGATGAGAAGCTCATGTATGTGATCCCGTTCAACATCTACGAGGATCAGTTCGTCTCCGGCTGGATGGCATTCACCAATCAGAAAATCTATAAGATTTTGGACGGCAAGCTGCTCGGCACATGGGATATTCTGAAGTGTACCAACTTCAAGACCGAGGTCATGTGCGGAAGCTGCGGCCTCTATGCGACCATCGACGGCTTCACCCCGCTGCTCTGCCAGTTCCTTTCCGGCCGTAACCTGCCCCGTTATGCGGTCATCTGCAAGGCTTGTGAAATTCTTGTGGAATCCCATAACGAAACTCCCATTACCAACTCCACCCCCGAGCGCTTCTGCCCGAAGTGCAACCGTCCGTATGTCAACCATACGACCATCTGTCCCTACTGTCTTGACAAGATGGAGATCTACAAGAAGCTGTTTGCCATGACCAAAGGCCTGCGTCTGATGATGTGTGTCCCGCTGATCGTCGCAGTCTTCTCCGTGCTCTTCTCCATCATCAACCCGATCATCCAGAAGCATGCGGTGGATGACTACATGCTGGCAGAAAATGCGACGCAGACCGGAGGCTTCCTCTTGATCGTCTGCTCCATCGTCGCCATCGACTTCTTCTCCCGTGCGCTGGGCGTTTTCCAGTCGAGAATGTCCGCCATCGCCGGCAACAAGTTCACCCTTGTCATGCGCACGCTGCTTTATGAGAAGATTTCCACCCTGTCTCTGTCCTCCCTGCAGAAGAAGCCTACCGGCGACCTCATGCAGCGTATCAACTCCGATACGGATGTGGTGCAGTCCTTCCTCATCAACCAGGTCCCCTCGCTGTTCATCAACGTTGCGACCTTCGTGATCGCCCTGATCATCATCCTGACGATCAACCCGCTGATCGCGCTGTTCATCGCCGTACCGATTCCCTTCGTTGTGTACCTCGTCTCCATCTTCTGGAAGCATGTCCGTAAGCGCAACGTCAAGGCATGGATGCTCGGCACCAGAACCTCTTATCTTCTGCAGGATATCTTAAGCGGTATCCGTGTCGTCAAGTGCTACGGTCAGGAAGAAAGCTCCATTGAAAAGTTCAAAGAGTCCAGTGTCCGCCACGCAAAGCAGAACGAAGAAAATACCAAGGTCTTCGATACGATCTTCCCGCTGCTCGGTACCCTTGTTCACATCGGTAACTACTTCATCCTGTTCTACGGCTACACCCTGCTGTTCAAGGGCAATATGACCATGGGTCAGCTGTCCCAGATCACCTCCTATGCAAACATGATCTACGCACCGCTGATGTGGATCACCTCCCTGCCGAGAAACATTTCCGACTTCGTCACCAGAACCTCCAAGATCTTTGAGATTCTGGAAGAAAATCCCGAAGTCGCCGATATCAACCTCCCGATCGATATCCGCATCGAGGGCGATATCAACATCAAGAATGTCACCTTCGGTTATGAAAGCTACAATCCCGTCCTTGAAAACGTCTCTGTGGATATCAAGGCCGGTGAAATGATCGGTATCGTCGGTCACTCCGGTTCCGGCAAGACCACGCTGATCAACCTGATCATGCGTCTCTATGACGTCAACGAAGGTGCCATCACCATTGATGATGTCAACATCAAGGATATCTCCCAGAACGCGCTGAGAAGCCAGATGGGTGTCGTTTTACAGGAGACCTTCCTGTTCTCCGGTACCATCCGCGACAACATCCGCTACTCCATGCCGCAGGCAACGGACGAAGAAGTCATCGAGGCTGCAAAGGTCGCAAACGCCCACGACTTCATTCTCTCCCTGCCGGAAGGCTATAACACCATCGTCGGTGAAAAGGGTCACTCCCTGTCCGGCGGTGAGCGTCAGAGAATCGCCATTGCCCGCGCTGTCATCCACAATCCCCGTATTCTGATTCTGGACGAAGCTACGGCAGCACTTGACACGGAGACCGAGAAACTGATTCAGGATGCTCTGAACCGTGTCTGCGCCGGCAGAACGACCCTTGCCATTGCACACCGTCTGTCCACCCTGCGCAACGCCGACAAGCTGCTTGTCCTTGATAAAGGCAAGGTCGCCGAGTACGGCACCCACGCAGAGCTGCTTGCCAAGAAGGGTATTTACTACAAGCTCGTCATGGCACAGAGAAAGATGGCAAAGAGCTTGAACCAGCAGAACGAAGAACGTGCTGCAAAGGAAAAGGCCAAGGCCGCAAATGCGTAATTGATTTTCCGCCGCAAAAATCCGACCGTATGGGCACCCTCCGTGAGGAAGTTGCCCATACGGTAATTTTGTATCTGAATACTCTTTTGACGGTATAACCTTTTCGGTTATGCCGTTTTTATGTAATCAATGATTTATTGATTATTAAACAACGAATTGATAATTGATTTTTCCGGATCTGTTTGATATACTATAATCACACCGGTGAATCAAATACTTGGAGGATTACAATATGCAAATCAGACTCGGAGAAAAAATCAAAGAACTCCGCAAACGCGATGGGCGTAAACAGGAAGATCTTGCAAATGCTCTCGGCGTAACGAATCAGGCAATCAGCCGTTGGGAAGCAAACGGTGGATATCCGGATATGGAAATGATCCCGGCAATCGCAAATTATTTTGGGATTACGATTGATGAACTGTTCGGGTATGAAAGTGATCGCACAAGAAAAGTAGAGCTATATTACGAACAAATCATTGAAATGAACCACAAAAACAACGGTATGGACACTTGCATGAACGAGTGTATCTCTTACGCAAGAAAATGTCTTGCCGAGTTCCCCGATGATAAAAAACTGACCTATGCTCTCGCAACGGTTCTTTTCAATGCTGGTTACGTTCGTTATGCCGAACATCATCCGACTGATCAAAACGGATACGATGTCTACGACACGGAACGCCACCGTAATTATCATGAGTGGCAGGAGGCGATCAAACTTTATGAACGACTACTTTCAACTCTTGAACCCGGTGAGTTACGCGATCAGACCATTCGCGAACTGCTTCAGCTCTATCTGAATATCGGTGAGAAAGATAAGGCAAGCATTGTCGTTAAAACTCTTCCCGATATTTCTTCCTGCCGTGAACTGATGACGATAAGCAGCTGTGACGGAAAGGAACGCGCCGCCGCCTGCGCAGAAGCTCTGTTAAGAGTCGTTTCCACGGCTGCCAATTTGATGATTTCAAGTGTGATTATCAATCAGGAAAATATAGAGAAAAATAATGCTGTAACGATCATCAAAAGTGCGATAAGATTTTTTGAGCTTGTCATGCCCGACGGGAACTTCGGCATTTATCATGCGTCTCTTGCATGCATCAATCTGTTTTTATCAGAGCATCTTTGGTGTGTCGGTGATAGGGACGGTGCTTTTGAAGCACTGGATAATGCGCTTGAACACGCAAAGAAAAATGAAATCTGCCGTTCAACAAACGGTCAGTACTATACTTCACCTGCGGTCAAACTCGCAAAAATCGAGGAAAAAGAGTTTACGGAAGCCGGAATCGCCGCCAATCTTTCGGAAGATTGGCCGTGGTGGTCCATTGACGGAAGTGAAAAAGTTAAAGCAGAAATGCAATCCGATCCCCGTTGGAACGAGTGGGTCAAACGAACGAAAGCATAAACCAAAGGGAGAGGCTACTTCGCTGTGTAGTCTCTCCCTTACTGCGGTTCTTTTTGTTATTCCGAAGCCAAAAAGTCCATGGTTGAACGGTTGAAAAACCCCTCGCCTCTGTTTTGATACAAATTTCATGAAGTCAGGAAAAAACCTTGCAATCTGCTCCCTAATGCTGTATAATATAAGGTGGTATCAACTCCAAATATGAAAGGATTACGGATATGGATCTCTTTGAACATTCCAAATGGCTCTGGAATCAGCGGTATAAGTCCGCGGAGAACCAGTACCTCGATTTTTATGAGAATTTCCGCCTGGAAACTCCCGCAGAAAAATATATCCTGCACATCAGTGCGGATTCCAACTATGCAGTTTACGTCAACGGAAAACTGGCTGCGTTCGGTCAGTATGCCGACTACGAAAACTATAAGATTTACGATACCGTGGATCTTTCCGGGATGTTCCGTCCGGGCGATAACGAACTGAAAATCACCGTCCACAGCACGGGACGCAACTTCTCTACTTACCGCATCGCACAGCCCGGCATCATCTACTCCCTTTACGCCGATGACGAGCTGTTCATCATCTCCTCCGACGAGACGGCTATGGCAGTCAACCCCTGCTATCAGAGCGGCCCCATGGAGGTCGTCAGCGGTCAGCTCGGCTTTACTTATGCTTACGATGCGACCAAGGAAGGCCAGAAACCTGATCTGCGCCGCGCAGAGGTCATAAACAAGCCAAAGGACCTGCTTCCCCGCCCCATCAAAAAGCTGGTAGTCGGTGAGGACAAGCCCGCGCTGATCCTCTCCCAGGGCGTTTTCATGGATACCCGCAGCGACAAGCTGTCCATCGGTCAGCGCGTCGAGTATGCGTTCCTCTCCCACCGGGAGCTGGAAGCCATGACCGGCGTTTACGGTCCCAAATATCTGCCCCAGGAAAACGGCCTCACCTTCCGCGGTGAGAAGTTCGACAACGCCGCAGACGGCATTTATACCGTCCTTGACCTCGGCGAGGAAACTGCAGGCGTGCTCTCCCTCGATATCGACTGCCCCCATGATACGGATATCTGGATCGGCTACGGTGAGCATCTGGACGATCTGCGTCCCCGCAGCTATGTGGGAACCCGCAACTTCGCTGTCAAGGTCCGCATGAAGGCCGGTCGGAATACTTTCGTCGGTCCGTTCCTCCGCATGGGTCTGCGTTTTCTGCAGCTGAATATCTGTGCCGACAACTGCACCATTTATTACGCAGGTGTCCGTCCCACGGACTATCCGCTGGATCACACCCCGTATTTCCACTGTGCCGATCATCTGCACAACAAGATCTATGAGATCAGCGTCCGCACCCTGGAGCTCTGCATGCATGAGCACTATGAGGACTGCCCGTGGCGCGAACAGTCCCTCTATACGATGGACTCCCGCAATCAGATGCTCTGCGGCTATTATGCGTTCGGAGAGGTCGCTTTTGCAAGAGAATCCCTCCGTATCGCTGCGCTGTCCCTGCGTGATGACGGTATGCTGGAGCTCTGTTCTCCCGCTGTCGTTTCCATCACCATCCCGTCTTTCACGGCGATCTTTGTCACCCAGCTGGAGGAATACCTCCGCTATACCGGAGACCTTGATTTCGTCCGCGAAATGCTGCCCACCGCCCGCGCTATCATCCGTGCGTTCACGGCACAGCTTGACAATCCCGAAAAGCTCCTGCGCTGCCGCAAGGAATCCATTTACTGGAACTACTACGAATGGCAGGACGGTCTGTCCGGCTCCATCGGTTCTTCCATGGACGAAAGCAAGCAGACCTACGACGCACCCATGAACGCTTTCTTCTCCATGGCGCTCCGTGCCATGGCTGCCATTGAGGAAGCCTGCGGCAATCCCGCCGAAGCAGAAGCGCTCCGTGAGGAAAAAGCCGATCTGGATGCTGCAATCAACCGTCTCTTCTGGGACCGCGACAAGCAGGTCTTTGCATCCTTTGTCAATATGCAGGGTGAAAAGTACCACTATGCGGAGCTCTCCAATGCGCTGCTTGTCTGCGCCGATGTCTGCTCCCCCGAAAAGGAAGACGCGATTCTCGCCGCCTTCGCTGAAAAGACCCTGCTTCCCATCACCGTCAGCCACTCCGTCTTCAAGTATGACGCCATGCTCCGCAGACCGGCGAAATACGCAAAATGGGTCTTTGACGAAGTTGCGGACATCTGGGGCAAGATGCTCTATAACGGTGCGACCTCCTTCTATGAGACAGAGGACGGCTCCCATGCCTTCGGCAACGCCGGTTCTCTCTGTCATGGCTGGTCCGCGGTTCCCGTTTATCTGTACTTCGCTTATGTCCTGGGTCTCAAGCCCACGGCAAACGGTTATACCCGTTATGAGATCAAGCCGCTGGACACCGGCATCCACGATGCCTCCGGCCTTGCTGTCACGCCCATCGGTCAGATCTCTCTGTAAGATATCATGCTGAAACAAGAAATCCGCGCCCTTCTGGACGCAGAGCATATCGAATGTGCCGGAGTGATCCCCTTCTCCGCCTGCCGCGTCTGGCAGGCAAGGAAGCTGTCCTGTTTCGGACTGGATGAATCCTCCGCTCATTCGGTCCTCATGCTCCTTGTCCCCTACTATGCAGGAGCATTTCCGGATCTGAAGATCTCCATCTATGCGGTGGGACGGGACTATCACGACTATTTCAAAGGATTCTTCTCCCGCGTCTGTCCGGCGCTGGAAAAGGCTTTCCCCGGTTACCGTTTCGGCGGTTCTGCGGACAATGCGCCCATTGATGAGCGTCACGCCGCCCTGACCGCAGGTCTCGGCATTCTCGGCGACAATGGACTGCTGATCAACGAAACTTACGGAACCTACGTCTTCATCGGCGAGATCATTTCCGATATGCCGGCGGAGGACTGGTACGAATCCCCGGACGAGGTCATCCTGCACGACGAGGCCCATTGTGAGCACTGCGGTGCCTGCAAGCGCGCCTGCCCGATGAACGGCAACAATCCCTACGGGATCAAGGACTGCCTCTCCGCAGTCAACCAGACCAAGCACCTTGAGGACCCGGATATGCTCCGGTATATCCGCTATTACGATGCCGCATGGGGCTGTGACCGCTGTCAGAGCTCCTGCCCGCACAACAAATCCCCGAAGCCATCCCCCATCCCCTATTGGCAGGAGGACCTGCTCCCCTACCCCACGGCAAAAGACGTGGAAGCCATGCCGGAGGATGTCTTTGCAGCCCGCGCCTATGCGTGGAGAAAGAAGGCTACCATTTTGCGCAATCTCACCATGCTGGAAGAAGATGCCGCTGCCGGCTGCATCACCCTTGACAAAGCCGAAGCGATCATGGACGCCATGCGGGAGGCCGGTGCGGTCATGCGCCGTGCCCATGACGTGGAATCCATTGCCGACGGCATCGAGGAAAAGCCCGGCTCCGCCAACTTTGTGACCGTTTACGACGTCAAAGTGCAGAATATGCTGATGGAGCGCCTGAACGCGATCCTCCCCGACGCAAAATATTTTGCCGAGGAAAAGGAAAACGATGCGTCGCTTCTGGACGGCGGCTACTGCTTCATCATTGACCCCATCGACGGCACCACCAATTTCATTCACAACTACTGCGGCATGTCCGCCATCTCCGTGGGACTGTTCTACTGCGGAACGGCGGTCTTCGGTGCGATCTATGATCCCTACCGGGATGATATGTACTCCGCCCGCAAGGGCCTCGGCGCTTTCCTGAACGGCAAGCGCATCTCCGTCAGCGACAGACCCGCCGAAAAAGCCGTCTACGCCGTCGGTACCTCCCCCTATTACAAGGACACCCTGACGGAACGCACCTTCTCCATGATGAAGACGCTGTTCCTCGCCGGAGCGGATATCCGCCGCGCCGGTTCCGCCGCACTGGACCTGGCAGCCGTAGCCTGCGGCAGTCTGGACGGTTTTGCGGAAATGGTACTCTCCCCGTGGGACTATGCCGCGGGCGCACTGCTCATTGAAGAAGCAGGCGGCACCTGCTGTCAGCCGGACGGTCAGCCCCTCTCCTATGTCCACCCCTGCCCCATCGCTGCGGGCACCAAAAACACAATGGAAATTTTATGCCGTGCTGCAAACATTCAGTGATGCTGCAGCGTGCATGAAATAGATTAAATCATTTTTTCTTGGAGGTTTCTAACATGGAACAATTCTTATCCCAGCTCTGGGCGACGCTTGCTGAACTTGCAACCACCGTCGGCCTGAAGGCAATCTATGCGATCCTCATTCTGATCATCGGTCTGAAGATCGTCAAGGTCATCATCAAAAAGCTCCGCAAGAAGGCGCTCAGCCACATTGATGAAAGTGTCGGCAAGTTCCTTATCAGCGCGCTGTCTCTGGTTCTGAACATCGTCGTTCTCGTCACCGCTGCCATGATCATCGGCGTGCCGGCAACGTCTTTTGTTGCACTGCTCGGTTCCGCAGGTCTTGCTGTCGGTCTTGCCCTGCAGGGTTCCCTTCCCAACCTGGCAGGCGCCATCATGCTGCTCATCTTCAAGCCCTTCAAGGTCGGTGACTATGTTGAAGTCTCCGGTGTTGCCGGTGTCGTTGAAGAAATCAACCTGTTCTACACCGTCCTCAACACCGTTGACAACAAGCACATCACCGTTCCCAACGGCGCTGCATCCAATGCCGTTATCATTGACTACTCCACCCAGAACATGCGCCGTGTCGATCTCGAATTCGGCGTTGCTTACGGTACCGATGTTGACAAGTTCAAGGCTGTCATGATGAAGGTTGCCGAGTCCCATGCACTGGTTCTCAAGGATCCCGCTCCTGTCGCTTATCTGCTCCGCCACGACGACAGTGCGCTGACCTTCGTTCTCCGTTCCTGGTGCGCAACCGGCGATTACTGGACTGTCTACTTTGATCTGATCGAGCAGGTCCACAAGGCAATCAATGCAGAAGGCATTGAAATCCCGTTCCCGCAGGTCGACGTTCACATGAAGTAAGATCAGAGGAGGACAACCGATCATGGTCACCACCTTTACCCGCACATACGATATCATCGGAGAGCTCTCCGGCGTTGTCACCCTCCCCTCCGATTTTGATCCTGCAAAGGAATCCCTGCCGGTCATCGTCTTCCTGCACGGCGCAGGCGAGCGCGGCACCAATCTTGACACCGTGAAGATCCACGGTATTCCGAAGCTGTTCTCCAAAGACCCCGATTACAAGGGTCTGCGCGTCATCACCCTGTCCCCCCAGGTCAAGGATTACAATATGATCTGGAACCACATGGTCGTACAGACGCTTGACTGGATCAAAGCAGCTGTCAAGGAATTCAACGGCGATGAGGACCGCGTCTCCATCACCGGTCTTTCCATGGGCGGTTTCGGCACCTGGGAAATGATCACCACCTATCCGGATACCTTCTCCTGCGCGGCTCCTGTCTGCGGCGGCGGCGTATCCTGGAGAACCCCTGCCCTGCGCGGTATGCCCATCCGCTGCTATCACGGTCTTGACGACCAGACAGTTCCCTTCCTGTATGCGGAGATCATGGTCACCGCAGCCAGAAACTTCGGCGCTGATGCCGAGCTGATCGCCTACGACAAGGTCGGTCACGGCTCCTGGGTCAGAGCTTATGAGGAAACCGATCTGATCGAGTGGCTCATCTCCAAGCGCAGAAGCGAAAGAGCCTGATTCATTCAAATCATCAACCCACAAGAAAGCCCCGGCTGACGCCGGGGCTTTCCTGTTCTATTTGGGTCAAGCGTATTTTATATTCCCTGGACAACGGCAGCGATGACCGCCATAATACCGACCACGACGTTATAAGCGATCAGGATGCCGAGGATGATCATCTGGGGTTTCAGCGTGTCGCTGCTGCCTTTGTTCTTCTGATAATAGTCATAAGCAAATGCTGCTATCAGCGCGGCGAGGGCCAGCGGGGAAAGTCCCGGAATGAGCTGCCCCGTTGCATCGGCCAACACATAACCGCCGACGGCAAGGGCAAAACAGACCACATAGATGATGACGATCCAGACGGGGGTCTTGTAGGTATTCTTCTTGTTTCTCTCTCGATTCATGGGATATCCTCTTTCACTCATTCCTCGGTGGTTTTATCCTTTTCCGCGTTGTAACGGAAATGATATTGTTCGACTTTGTATTTTGCCGCAAGCCATTGATACATCTTCACAAGGAAGATGCCGTTGACGATCAGCCCTACCAGCATGATGGGCGTTACCACAAACGCAAATACCGGCAGATTGCGGATGATTTCAAATCCAAAAGATATGGAGAACCACAGAAGCACCGTTTTCGGCTGCTTTTCGTATTTTTCTTCTTCGCTGCGCATCATACCTTTCGTCATGCTGTCGTACAGCGCCACACCGTCTGCGGTGGAGAGCTTGTCAAGCGCCTGAATGTTCTCCGTAAGGGACCGGAACCAGAAGATCAACACCACCGTGATAAGGACCGTCGCACCGAGGAACCAGAGCTGCGGGAATAGTTCTCCGCTCTTCTCCGCGTGCAGCGTTCCGTACCGGGAGAAATAATCCCCGAGACTGTCCGTCCACAGGTCGTGATGATAATATTCATGATACATGCTGTACCCGTCGTAGGCAAGGGTCAGAAGAAATACCGGAACCGTACCGAGCAGAAATCCTTTCGGAATCCGGATGAATTTCTTCATGAGCAGTACCGCAATCCATGAGAAAAGCACTCCGGCGGCATCCGGCAGAAAGCTGATACTTTCCACCGACACATGGCAGAAGAATACCGCGCCGATCATGAAGAAAACAAAAATCAGGACAAAGCGTTCCAGAATACTCCTGCACCGCATCTCCTCCGCCCGCGCACCGGCCAGCACATCGAGCGCTGCGCGGTAGTTTTCATTCTTCGCCGCACACCGCAAAAAGGACAGACAGCGGATGAGAAAGACGAATCCCGCCACGCCTGCGATGACAGCAAAGAACACCACAAGATATTTCCGGTAGTCGCGGATATCAATGACAACGCCGTAGATGACGTCGCCCAGATACTCTGTGGAGCGCAGATAGACCAGCTCCGGCAGGATGCTGCAGACCGCCCGCAGAATGAGGAACCGCACAGCGCGTCCCGGCAGTGCACCGGATTTTTTGACCGCCCGGCGGGTATCGTCAAGAGGACCGGCAGAGGCGAGAATCCGGAACAGCTCCGTCATGACAGGGATGCCGTAAATCAGTTCCAATACGGAAAAGACGAACGTATACGTCAATACCATCGTCGGCTCCGCTGCCAGCGGATACCGGGATGCGCCGCCGAGAGACCATGCCATCGGCAGAAGTTTCAGCACCGAGACCGCCGTCAGAATCAGCGCTTTGTGCCGTACCGCGGCCATATCTTCCCGCATATAGGAAAACCGCGTCAGACCGATGACCATAAACAGCCATCCGATCGCGTCCGGCAGAATATCAATGACATTGACAAGAGGATTGGCAAGGAACACAAGTCCTGCGGCGATCCATCCGAAGCCCCATCCCATTGACCGGTCATCTCCTTTGGTTTATTTTTTCCATCGTTTGTTCCGTTTGGTCCGGGCAAGCTGACGCCTGCGGACTTCTTCATCAAATTCCGCACGTTTCTTTGCGCGGAGCTCTTCTTCGGTAGGCTCCACGGGTTTGAGCACCTTGAAAAGGCTGGGGATCTTCGATTCCCGCATGGGCATGTCCTCATCCCCGGGCAGGCAGATCCACATATAGCAGTTGAACAGCATCTTTGTGTTGAGCAGCAGCCAGATAATACCGAACAACGATACCCCGGACACAAGAGACGCATACTGCACCACTTCCGTGATCTTCGGCGTATTGAGATAGGGCAGGATCACCGATACTGCGATATAAATAAAGGTGACGATGCGGTTTCTGCGCGCCTGCAGAACGATATCCGGCAGATCGACCTCTTTTGCCTGCTTCTGTGTCGCCGCAAGCAGGAAATGGTGGAGCAAAAGCAGCATCACGGCAAGCACAAGAGAATAGATGAGTTCTCCTCCATGACTGATTTTATCATGGAGTTCTTCTTTGCCAAGCCACATAAGGACCTGCAGAAAAATGGAATATACTCCCAGTGGGAGCATACAGGCGGTCACGACCGCCGCGCGTCCGTAGTCCCGCTGATAAGCCTTGAGCAACAGCAATGCGCGGAGCATCAGGATGAACCCGATGAGTTCCGCGCATACGCCCATGGAATGCAGCGGGATGGAGAGCAGGAAGGTATATCCTGCAACTAAAATTCCGAATCCCATACTGTTATGATCTTATCCTCAGTTTTCCGGATCGTTGGGGTTGAAGCCGCAGCACTTCTTGTACTTCTTGCCGCTGCCGCAGGGGCAGGGATCATTGCGGCCGACCTGCTGTGCCGGATTCTTTCTGACGGGAGCCTGGGGAGCTGCTGCGGACTTCTTTTCGCCGCCCTCACCTTCAAAGCCCTCAGAGGTTGCCTTTGCTACCTTCTCGCGCTTGATCTCCTGATTGGGCTTGGGGACAATGGAGAACAGGGTGCGGACGGTATCTTCACGGATAGCCGCGATCATATCGTCGAACATTTCGCCGGACTGGATGCGGAACTCCGTGATCGGGTTGCGGTGTGCATAAGCCTGCAGGCGGATCTCGCCCTTGAGGTCATCCATGGCGTCAAGGTGATCCATCCACTTGGCATCGACGTTCTTTAAGAGGATGACGCGCTCGATCTCGCGCATGGCCTCCGTGCCGAACATTTCTTCCTTCTCGGCATACAGCTTGTCGGCGCGCTCCTGCATGACCTTGATGATATCTTCCCGCTTCAGGGTATTGAAATCATCGGCGTCATAATGGAAATCGTCGGCGGTGCAGAGGGTACCGAAGAAGTAGGTGCGCAGACCGTCAAAGTTCCAGTCGTCGGCAACTTCCGCGGTAGTGAAGCTGTTGACCGCGTGCTCGATGACCTGGGTGATCATGGTGCCGATCTTCGGATGGACATCCATGCCGCTGAGCACTTCGTCACGCTGCTTGTAAATGACGGCACGCTGCTGGTTCATAACGTCGTCGTAGGTGAGGACGTTCTTTCTGCGTTCAAAGTTCATGCCCTCAAGACGCTTCTGGGCGTTCTCAATGGAATTGGAGAGGACGCGGGCGTCGATGGGCTGATCGTCTTCCAGCCCCAGCTTGTCAACGACAGCGAGGATTCTTTCGGAGCCGAACAGACGCATCAGATCGTCTTCCAGAGACAGGTAGAAGCGGGATTCACCGGGGTCGCCCTGACGGCCGGAACGGCCGCGGAGCTGATTGTCGATACGGCGGGATTCATGGCGCTCGGTGCCGATGATGAAGAGGCCGCCTGCATTGCGCACCTTTTCTGCCTCATCCCGGATGGAATCCTTGTACTTCTGCAGCAGAGCTTCGTACTGGGCACGGACAGCCAGAATTTCGGCGTTGTCGGTCTCGGCGTAGGAATCGGCCTCAGCCAGCAGCTCATCGGGCAGGCCGGTCTTGCGCAGCTCGTTCTTTGCCAGGAATTCGGCGTTGCCGCCCAGCATGATGTCGGTACCACGGCCTGCCATGTTGGTGGCGATGGTGACAGCGCCGTATTTACCGGCCTGGGCCACGATCTGGGCCTCCATCTCATGGTACTTGGCATTCAGAACGCTGTGGGGGATGCCCTCTTTCTT
Source organism: Clostridia bacterium (assembly GCA_024404655.1). Taxonomy (GTDB): domain Bacteria; phylum Bacillota; class Clostridia; order Oscillospirales; family CAG-272; genus RGIG3925. The sequence goes on from JAKSPR010000033.1 coordinate 13,581, forward strand.
CAGCAGCTTGCTGAGGATTTCGCTCTTTTCAATGGAAATGGTGCCGACCAGCACGGGCTGGCCCTTGGCATAGCATTCCTTCACCTGACGGATGATGGCACGGAACTTGCCCATCTCGGTCTTGTACACCACATCGGAATGGTCGATACGGGCCACGGGGCGGTTGGTGGGGATCTCCACCACGTCCAGCTTGTAGATGGACTCGAATTCCTCTTCCTCGGTCAGAGCGGTACCGGTCATGCCGGAGAGCTTGTTGTACAGGCGGAAGAAATTCTGGAAGGTGATGGTGGCCAGGGTCTTGCTCTCACCGGCCACGGTGACGCCTTCCTTGGCTTCGATGGCCTGGTGCAGACCTTCGTTGTAACGGCGGCCATACATCAGTCGGCCGGTGAATTCATCGACAATGATGATCTCGCCGTCCTTCACCACATAGTCGATGTCCTTCTTCATGA